>JBOGGF010000215.1:0-2157 GCA_050743965.1 Acidimicrobiales bacterium | reverse complement strand
GCCGTCCTCGGTCGGGAGGGCCGGCTGCGGGGCATCCACATCGAGCTGGCGATCGACCAGTGCGCCGCCGGCGCACACCTCCCCCTCGACACGGTCCAGGTCGTGCCGTCGTCCTCCCTCCCGACCTGACGCCGTCGGCGTCGCCGGGCCGGCGGAGCAGCCGGTTCCGTGCCGCGGGCGCCGCCCCCCCACTGGCGGTCAGCCCATGGTCTTCGCCCCGTCGATCCCTTCCCGGATGATGTCGGCATGGCCGGCGTGCTGCGCCGTCTCGGCCAGGACATGCAGCAGGACGCGCCGGGCGGACCAGCGGGTGCCCGGCTCGAACCACGGCGCCTCCGGCATGGGGTGGTCGGCGTCGAGGTCCGGCAGCTCGGCCACCAGCTCGGCGGTGGCACGAGCCACGTCCTCGTAGTCGGCCAGGAGCGACGCCACGGTGTCGTCCGGGCCGACGGCGAACTGCGCCCGGTGCTCGACGTACGCGGCCTCGTCGAACGGCGGGATGGCGCTCGGCCCCTCGACGACGAAACGGGTCCACGATCGCTCGACCGCCGTCACGTGCTTCAAGATGCCGCCGAGGCAGAGCTCGCTCACCGAAGTCCGTAGCCCGAGCTGGATGTCGGTGAGCCCCTGCACCGTCCGGCGCAGGAACCGACGGTGGGTCTCGAGGGTCTCGAGGAGGTCTCGAGCCTCCCGGGTGAGGGTGGTGGTCATGGTCGGTCTCCCCGTTCTCGTGCGGCCGTTCCGTGCGACCGGCGCCACCACGACGGTACGCCCCACTGGTGCCAGTTCCTGGCCTAAATGTCGGGAAGACTGTTGGACATGTCGACCACGGGTGCGCGCACGCTGCGCCTGCTCTCGCTCCTGCAGGGACGGCGCCAGTGGTCGGGAGCGGAGCTGGCCGAACGCCTCGGCGTGTCCCTCCGGACGCTCCGGCGCGACGTCGACCGCCTGCGCGAGCTGGGGTACCCGGTCGACGCCGCACGGGGTGTCGACGGTGGCTACCACCTGGCCCCCGGTGCCGCGCTGCCGCCGCTCGTCCTCGACGACGAGGAGGCCGTGGCCCTCACCGTCGGACTCCTGAGCGCGGTCGAGAGCCCGTTCGCCGGATCGGCCGAGGCGTCGGCCCGCGCCCTGGGCAAGGTGGTCCACGTGCTCCCCCGCCACCTTCGCCGGCGGGTGGAGGCGATCAGCGCCGCGACCGCCCCGGCAGCCTGGACGACCCCGGCGACGGTCGACGCCACCGTGCTCACGACGCTGGCCCAGGCCTGCCGCGACGTCGAGCGGGTCGCCTTCGGCTACACCGCCGCCGACGGCACCCGCACGGCGCGACGAGTCGAGCCGTACCGGCTCGTGACGCTGCGGGCCGTCTGGTACCTGGTGGCCTACGACATGACACGGCAGGACTGGCGCACGTTCCGGCTCGACCGCGTCGCCGAGGCCCTACCGACCGGGGCGCGTTTCGCCCCGCGCCCGCAGCCCTTCGACGACGCGGCCGCGTTCGTGCGGTCCCGCCTGGCGCAGCTCCCCCGGCACCACGCCGTGGCGGCGATCGTGTGGGCATCGGCCGGCGAAGTGCGCACCCGGATCGGCCGGTGGGCGACCGTCGAGGAGGCCGGCGACCCCGGTGCGTGCCGCGTCGACCTGCGAACCGACTCACTCGACTGGGCCGCCTTCGCCCTCCTCACGCTGGGAGTGCCGTTCGAGGTGGTCGCCCCGCCCGAGCTGGTGGCCCACCTCCGGGGGTGGGTCGACCGACTGGGTAGGGCGGTCAGCGCAGGGGGACGCTGAGATCGCAAACGAGCGTGTCGGGTCGAGCCGTCCGGCGGTCGGCGATCAGCACCTGGCGGACCGGCGTCGGCGGCTGGCGCCCGTGCTCACTGGCCCACCGCTCGAGGGCGTCGTAGAAGGCCAGCATGGCCGACCAGGACATCTCGCCCTCTTGGAGCCGGACGGACGCCTCGTCGTGCGCGGCCTCGCGGCGCAGCTCCACATCGGCACCGGTGCCGGTGGTGGTGGGTCCGGCCTCCACCGGCCGGCACAGCTCCACCGGACCGTCGCCGTCCTCCCTGACCTCGCCGTGGAAGACGAGGAACGGGCGTCGGCGATCCCCGTCACCGGGTCGTCACCGGCCCTCAGCCGGGCACCCTGGCTCAGGAC
>JBOGGF010000214.1:0-8008 GCA_050743965.1 Acidimicrobiales bacterium | reverse complement strand
ACCTTCAACCTCGTGCCCAGCTGATCCCCTGACGATCCCGGGGCCGGCCCTGCAACGCCGGTGATCTCCCGACCGCCGGCAGCGGACGGGACGCCTCCACCGGCGCCGGGCGGGGGAACTGGCGCCGCGGTCGCTCCGATATCCTCGCTCTGTGCCCGACCGTTTGGTCATCCGCGGGGCACGGGAGCACAACCTGCGAGACGTGTCCCTCGACCTGCCCCGTGACCGTCTCATCGTGTTCACCGGCCTGTCAGGATCCGGCAAGTCGTCGCTGGCCTTCGACACCATCTACGCCGAGGGCCAACGGCGCTACGTCGAATCCCTCTCGGCCTATGCCCGCCAATTCTTGGGCCAGATGGACAAGCCGGACGTGGACTTCATCGAGGGCTTGTCGCCGGCCATCTCCATCGACCAGAAGTCGGCGTCGCGCAACCCCCGCTCGACCGTAGGCACCATCACCGAGGTCTACGACTACCTGCGCCTGCTCTACGCCCGGGTCGGCAAGCCCCACTGCCCGATCTGCGGCCGGCCCGTCGCCCGCCAGACGCCCCAGCAGATCGTCGACCGGGTGCTCGAGCTGGCCGAGGGCACCCGCTTCCAGGTCCTCGCCCCCGTCGTCAAGGGCCGCAAGGGGGAGTACGCCGGGCTGCTCGACGACATGGCCAAGCAGGGCTTCGCCCGGGCCCGGGTGGACGGGACCACGGTGGAGCTGGCCGACAGGGGCGCCGTCTCCCTGGCCCGCTACGAGCAGCACACCATCGAAGTGGTGGTCGACCGCCTGGTCCGCCGGGACGGCATCCGCCAGCGGCTCACCGAGTCGATCGAGACGGCCCTAGAGCTCACGGGCGGCACCGCCGAGGTGGTGGTGGTCGGTGCCGGGGGGGACGAGGAGGAGGCGATCACCTTCAGCCAGCACCTGGCCTGTGCTGAGTGCGGGATCAGCTTCGAGGAGCCGGCGCCGCGCAACTTCTCGTTCAACTCGCCCTACGGCGCCTGCCCCACGTGCGTCGGCCTCGGCACCCGGTTCGAGGTCGACCCCGAGCTGGTGGTGCCGGATCCCTCTCTCTCGCTCTCCGGGGGCGCCCTGGCCCCGTGGGCGGGCGCCCGCAGCGGGTACTTCACCGGCCTGGTCAACGGCATCGCCGAGCTGGGCGGCTTCGACGTGACCACCCCGTGGTC
The DNA here is from genome assembly GCA_050743965.1 of Acidimicrobiales bacterium. Taxonomy (GTDB): domain Bacteria; phylum Actinomycetota; class Acidimicrobiia; order Acidimicrobiales; family RAAP-2; genus DAHUZJ01. The sequence goes on along the minus strand of JBOGGF010000214.1, from coordinate 6,829 downwards.
GAAGCTCAAGGCCAAGGACCGCAAGCTCGTGCTGTACGGCTCGGGCACCAAGCAGGTCGACGTCCGCTACCGCAACCGGTTCGGGCGCAGCCGGTCGTACCGGACCCGCTACGAGGGGATCGTGCCGTGGCTCCAGCGCCGCCACGGCGAGGCCGAGTCCGACTTCACCCGCGAGCAGATCGAGCAGTACATGCGGGAGGTGGCCTGCCCGGACTGCGGCGGCGCCCGCCTCAAGCCCGAGACCCTCGCCGTCACGGTGAGCGACCGCAACATCCACGAGCTGTGCAGCTTGTCCATCGCCAAGGCCGTGGGGGCGATCGCCGACCTGGACCTGTCCGAGCGGGACCACCTGATCGCCGACCGGGTGCTGAAGGAGATCCGGGAGCGGATGCAGTTCCTCCTCGACGTGGGCCTGGACTACCTGTCGCTGGCCCGGTCGGCCGGGACCCTCTCGGGCGGCGAGGCCCAACGCATCCGGCTCGCCAGCCAGATCGGCAGTGGCCTTGTGGGCGTGCTCTATGTGCTCGACGAGCCGTCGATCGGGCTGCACCAGCGCGACAACCAGCGCCTGATCCAGACGCTCCTCCGGCTGCGGGACCTGGGCAACACGGTGGTCGTCGTCGAGCACGACGAGGAGACGATCCGCACGGCCGACCACGTGGTCGACATCGGCCCGGGTGCGGGCGAGCACGGGGGCCGGATCGTTCACTCCGGTCCGGTGACGGGCAAGGGGGGCCTGCTCGCCAACGAGGAGTCGCTCACCGGCCAGTACCTGTCGGGCCGGCGCACCATCCCCGTCCCCGAGCGCCGGCGGCCCGGATCGGGCGCCGCCGTGGTGGTGCGCGGGGCGCGCGAGCACAACCTCGACGACGTCGACGTGGCCTTCCCTCTCGGCTGCCTGGTGGCGGTGACCGGGGTGTCGGGCTCGGGAAAGTCGACCCTGGTCAACGACATCCTGCTGCGGAGCCTGGCCCACCAGCTGCACCGGGCGAAGGCGGTCCCGGGCCTGCACCGCAGGGTCGAGGGCGTCGAGCACGTCGACAAGGTCGTCGACGTCGACCAGGCCCCCATCGGCCGGACGCCCCGTTCCAATCCGGCCACCTACACCGGGATGTTCGACCACATCCGGCGCCTCTTCAGCCAGACGCCCGAGTCAAAGGTCCGCGGCTACCAACCGGGGCGGTTCTCTTTCAACGTGCGGGGTGGCCGGTGCGAGGCCTGCGCCGGCGACGGCACGATCAAGATCGAGATGCACTTCCTCCCCGATGTCTACGTGCCGTGCGAGGTGTGCGGGGGTGCCCGCTACAACCGGGACACCCTGGAGGTCACCTTCCGCGGCAAGAACATTGTCGACGTCCTCGACCTGTCGTGCGAGGAGGCGCTGGCCTTCTTCGCCAACCAGCCGCCCATTGCCCGGCACCTCCAGACCCTGGTCGACGTCGGGCTCGGCTACGTCCGCCTGGGCCAGCCCGCCCCCACGCTCTCGGGAGGCGAGGCCCAGCGGGTGAAGCTGGCGAGCGAGCTGTCCCGGCGCCCCACCGGGCACACCTGCTACATCCTGGACGAGCCGACCACCGGCCTCCACTTCGAGGACGTACGCCGGCTGCTCGACGTGCTGAGCCGGTTGGTCGACAACGGGAACACGGTGATCGTGATCGAGCACAACCTCGAGGTGGTCAAGTCCGCCGACTGGATCGTCGACCTCGGACCCGAGGGCGGCGACGGTGGTGGCCGGGTGGTGGCCGAGGGCACGCCCGAGCAGGTGGCCAAGACGTCGGGCAGCTACACCGGGGACGTGCTCAAGCCGGTCCTCCGGTGACGCCGCCTGGTGACGCCGCCCCCGTGACGCCGCCGGGTGACCGTCAGGTGATGGCCAGCATCCGCTCGAGGGCGACGCGGGCCCACTCGGCCGTCTCGGGGTCGACGGTGATCTGGTTGCGCACCTCGCCCTCGACCAGACCCTCGAGCACCCAGGCGAGGTGCGGCGGGTCGATCCGGGACATGGTCGAGCACGGGCACACCAGCGGGTCGAGGCAGACGACCGTCTTGTCCGGCGACTCCGCGTCGAGCCGGTGCACCAGGTGGATCTCGGTCCCGACGCCGAGGACGGCGCCCACCGGCGCGTCGGCGACTGCCCGGATGATGAAGTCCGTCGATCCGACCAGGTCGGCCACCTCCACCACCTCGTGGGCACATTCGGGGTGGATGATCACGATGCCGTCGGGGTGCTCCGACCGGAACGCCGCCACGTGCTCGGGCCGGAACCGCTGGTGGACCGAGCAGTGCCCGCGCCACAGGAGCAGCCGGGCCGCCTTCACGCCGCCCTCGTCGAGGCCGCCGAGCTCGCGGCGGGGGTCCCACAGGGCCATCTCGGCCGCGGTGTAGCCGAGCTGGAAGGCGGTGTTCCGACCTAGGTGCTGGTCGGGGAAGAAGAGCACCTTGTCCCCCCGGGCGGTGCCTGAGCCGTCGGGGTCGAGGGCCCAGGTCAGCACGGCCCGGGCGTTGGAGGAGGTGCACACCGCCCCGCCGTGGCGGCCGACGAAGGCCTTCAGGGCGGCGGACGAGTTCATGTAGGTGATCGGCACGATCCGCGCGACGTCCGTGGTCCGGGCCAGATCCTCCCAGGCCTGCTCGACCTCGTCGAGATCGGCCATGTCGGCCATGGAGCAGCCGGCGTTCAGGTCGGGCAGCACCACCTGCTGGTGCCCCGCGGTCAGGATGTCGGCCGCTTCGGCCATGAAGTGGACGCCGCAGAAGACCACGTACTCGGCGTCCCGCCGGTCGGCAGCCGTGCGAGAGAGGCCGAACGAGTCGCCGCGGGCGTCGGCCCAGCGCATCACGTCGTCCCGCTGGTAGTGGTGGCCGAGGACCATCAGCCGGTCCCCGAGCGTGGCCTTGGCCTCGCCGATCCACCGGTCCAGGTCCTCGGGTGGCGCGATGGTGTAACGCTCGGGGAGCGGGTGCTGGAGCCGGATCATGGTCGAACCCCTCTCTGGGGAGCGCTCCGACCGTGGCCGGCGGGGACAGCCTGGTCGCCCATCCGCGGGGATGTCGGCCTCGGAGCGTGATGTGTCGCCGGGATACCAGGCCGGCAGCACCCATTCTAGGCCAGTGAACAGGGTATGCAGGCGGGCACTACCGCGCGCGCACTACCGCGCCCGGCGCCGCCTCCGCACGCGAGACTGTGAGCATGTTGCACCGCCCGCCCGCGGGCGCCATCCCCGACGCCCCCGGTTCCTACCAGTTCCTCGACGCCGAAGGCCGGGTGCTCTACGTCGGCAAGGCCAAGTCCTTGCGCAACCGGGTGGCCAGCTACTTCGGCGATCTGTCCGGCCTGCCGCCGCGGACGGCCCAGATGGTGGCCCAGGCCGACCGGGTCGAGTGGGTGGTGGTGGTCACCGAGGTCGAGGCGCTCATGCTCGAGCACTCGCTCATCCAGGCCCACCAGCCCCGCTACAACATCCGCCTCAAGGACGACAAGAGCTACCCGTGGCTCGCCTTGACGGTGAGCGAGGAGTGGCCTCGCCCAGTGGTCTTCCGGGGCAAGCGGCGCAAGGGAGTCAGGTACTTCGGCCCGTACGGCCACGTCGGGGCGTTGCGCGAGACCCTCGACCTGCTGCTCAGGAGCTTCCCCGTGCGGACCTGCTCGGACGCCAAGTTCCGCCGGCACGAGCGACTGGGCCGCCCGTGCCTCCTCTACGACATCGAGCGGTGCTCCGGCCCGTGCGTGGGTGCGGTGGACCACGAGCGGTACGCCCACCTGGTGGAGGACCTGTCCCGGTTCCTGTCGGGGGACACCGCGCCGGTGGTGGCCCGGCTGGAGGCGGAGATGGCCGCCGCAGCCGACGCGTGGGAGTTCGAGCGGGCCGGGCGGTTGCGGGACCGGCTCACCGCCGTGCGCAAGGCGGCCGAGACCCAGCAGATGGTGTCCGAGCGCCCCGAGGACCTCGACGTGGTCGGCATCGCCGAGGACGAGCTCGAAGCGGCGGTGCAGGTGTTCCACGTCCGCCGTGGGCGGGTGGTCGGGCGCGGCGGCTTCGTCGCCGACAAGGTGGAGGACCTGAGCACGCCGCAGTTCGTGGGCCGCGTCCTCGAGGAGCTCTACGGCTCGGGCGCCGAGGTGCCTCGCCGGGTGCTGGTGCCGGCCCTGCCGGAGCCGGCAGACGTCTACGACGCTTGGCTCTCCGGCCTCCGGGGGGGGCCCGTCACCGTGGCCGTGCCCCAGCGTGGTGCCAAGCGCTCCCTACAGGAGACGGTCGCCCGCAATGCCACCGAGGACCTGGCACGCCATCGCCTGCGGCGGGCGGCCGACCACAACAGCCGGTCGCGCGCCCTCACCGAGCTCCAGGACGCCCTCGGCCTCCCCGAGGCCCCGCTGCGCATCGAGTGCTACGACATGAGCCACCTGCAGGGGACCGACTACGTCGGTTCGATGGTCGTCTTCGAGGACGGCATCCCCAAGAAGCCCGACTACCGCAGGTTCACCGTCAAGTCCGTGCCGGGCAACGACGACTACGCCGCCATGGAGGAGGTCCTCACCCGGCGGTTGACGGCCCTCGTGGCCGGCGACCGGCCGGCCAATGGCGACGGCGCGGCCGAGGGTGCGGTCGCGGCCAATGGCGACGGCCACCACCCGGCCGAGCCGGTCGCACCGGTGGGCCGGCTCAGACGGTTCGCCTACACGCCGCAGCTGCTGCTCATCGACGGCGGCAAGGGTCAGCTGGCCGTAGGGGAGCGGGTGGTGCGCTCCCTGGGGCTCACCGGGAGGGTGCAGCTGGCGGCCCTGGCCAAGCAGTTCGAGGAGGTCTACCGGCCCGGCAGCCCCGACCCGGTCCGCGTGCCGCGGGGCTCCGAGGCCCTCTACCTCCTCCAGCGGGTGCGCGACGAGGCGCACCGCTTCGCGATCTCCTTTCACCGCCAGCGGCGGGGGGCCCGGATGACCGCCAGCACCCTCGACGGCGTGCGGGGCCTCGGCCCGGCGCGCCGGACCCGCCTGATGAAGGAGCTCGGCGGGATCACGGCACTGCGGGCCGCCTCGGTCACAGGGCTCCGGGCCCTGCCGTGGCTGCCGGACGCGGTCGCCGATGCCGTCCACGCCCGCCTGCACGGCGGCGATCGGCGCCAGGTCGCCGCCGGCGCCCCTCGTACCGCCCCGACACCCCGCATCGCCCGGGCGGCCCGTCCGATGAGGGAGACTGAGAAGCACTGATGAGCGAGTTCCTCTTCGTCACCGGGATGTCGGGGGCAGGGCGTTCCACCGTGGGTGCGGCGCTCGAGGACCTCGGTTGGTTCGTCATCGACAACCTGCCCCCTGCCCTCATCACCAAGGTGGCCGAGCTGGTGGGCCGGCCGGGGTCGGAGAGCGAGCGGGTGGCCCTGGTGATGGGACGGGGCGGCGGCGAGGTGCTGGGCGACGTGCCACCGGTGCTGGCACGGTTGCGGCGGGCCCGCCACCTGGTGCACGTGCTCTTCCTCGACGCGCCCGACGACGTGCTGGTGCGGCGGTTCGAGGGCACCCGGCGCCGGCACCCGCTGGCGGCCCGGGGGGTGGAGGAGTCCATCGCCGACGAGCGCCAGCTCCTCCAGCTCCTACGGGAGGAGGCCGACGTCGTCCTGGACACGGGCGAGCTCAACACCAACCAGCTGCGCCAGCGGGTCATCGAGCTCTTCGGCGGGTCGGACCCCGCCGCCCACATGCAGACGTCGGTGGTCTCCTTCGGCTACAAGCACGGGATCCCGCTCGACGTGGACATCGTGTTCGACTGCCGCTTCCTGCCCAATCCCTACTGGGTCGAAGAGCTGCGCAGCTACAGCGGCCTCGAGGACCCGGTGCGCGAGTACGTCCTCGGCCAGCCCGACACCCAGGAGTTCCTGGCCAAGGTCGACGAGCTCTTGACGATGCTGGTCCCGGCGTTCGCCCGGGAGGGGAAGTCCTACCTCTCCGTCGCCCTCGGCTGCACCGGGGGCCGGCACCGCTCGGTGGTGCTGGCCGAGGAGCTGGCCAAGTGCCTGGCCGGCCACGGGATCGCCGCCGCACCGTTCCATCGCGACGTGGACCGCTGAGGGCCGCGGGCGGCCAGCGCCGACCGGCCGCGGCGGGAGCCCGGCGCTCGGGCATCCCCGCCGAGGCCGAAATGGGCGCGCCGGGCGAGCCATGACGGCAGGACCGGTCGAGCCGCGGGTGAGTCAGGGGAGCGGCGGTGCCTCGGCGTCGAGCTGGCGGAGGAAGAGGTCGCACCGGTCGGCCTCGTCATCCTCGCCGATGGACGCGGCGGTCGCCCGGAGCGCTGCCAGGCAACGGAGGAAGCCACGGTTCTCGGGGTTGGCCCAGGGGACGGCGCCCGTGCCGCGCCAGCCGGCGCCCCGGAGGGCGTCGAGCCCCCGGTGGTACCCCACCCGGGCGAAGGCGTACCGGTCGATCACCGGCCCCGGCAGCTCCGCCAGAGCGGCCCACGCCTCGAGGAGCCGCGGCCAACGCGCCACCACCTCGGCGACCGCCCGGCGCCGATCGGGCTCGGGTGCCGCCATCGCTTCGTCGAGGGCGGCGATCGCCTCGGGGTCCGCCGGGGGAAGCACCGTCTCGGGGCTGCCGGCGGTGAAGCTGACGGGGTGCTCGGTGGGAGTTCGCTCGTCGGTCATGCGGGCATCCTCGAACCTCGACGCCGGTCACCGCCAGCCCGGATGGTGCAGGGCCCGGTAGGCGGACGGCACCATCCGGGCCCGGTCCGGGCGTCGATGCCGTCGGTCACGTACGCCCGCAGCCCGGCGACGTCGAGGGGCATGTCCTCTGCCCGCACGCCGTAGCGCGAACCGTGGACCCGGGTCCACG
>JBOGGF010000213.1:0-2601 GCA_050743965.1 Acidimicrobiales bacterium | reverse complement strand
CCCCCCACCGGACGTCCTCGGCCAGGAGCGCGGCGAACGCGTCGATGTCACGCCCCACGATCGCCGAGCGGACCCGCGCGGCCAGGGAGGGACCGGGGCCCGTCCCTGTCGCTGCGCCCGCGCCCGTCACCCACCCATTGTGCCGCTCGGCGCGCCTGGCAGGGGCGGACGTGCACAAGTCGTTGCGCGTTGGTCGCCGGGGAGCGCGGTTCTGCTGGCCGATGTTGGACCGGCCGGCCGGTCAGCCTTCTCCATCCCCGCCCCAGAGCTCCTGGATCCGGGCGTAGACCTTCTGGTTCCACGAGAACTCGACGACGTTGCCGTCCGGATCGAGGCAGGAACAGATGTAGCCGATGTGCTCGGCCATCTGGCGCGGCTCCCACTGGAGGACGCCCAACGGCCGCGCCCGTTCGGCGACCGCATCGACATCGGACCTTGCGGGCAGCTCGATCCCGAGGTGAGCGAACGGCGCCAGCGTGGGGCGGGGCCTGCCCGGCTCGATGCCGAATGCCCCCTCCATCCCCGGAGCGGGCTCGGACAGGACGAGGACGAACGGCGCCTCGACCTGCCGGTCGTTGGAAAGCCAGGCGACCCGCCCTCCCTCGTCCTCGTTGCGGAACACGACCACGAGCGGGGTGAGCGACCTGTAGAAGTCGATCGACCGATCGAGGTCGGTCACCGGCAGCGCCACGTGCGTCCAGCGCGGTTCGCTCAGCGTGCCTGCCATGGCTACTCCTCCCCCGACGGGGACTCGGTCACATCCGCCAGCCACGCCTTGGGCAAGGCGAAGTGGACGCCCTTCACGCGGTCGACGACCTGGGAGACCGAAAGGTCGGCGGCCACGCTGAGCCAGGCGTAGGCGGTGGCTCGGTCCATACCCGTGCGCTCGGTGACGAAGGCGAGCGCCGCCCGGGTGGCGATGCGGACGGCCTCGTCGAGGTCCTCGTGCAGGCCGAGGACGAGCCACGCGTCGTCGGTCTCGCCGTAGGGGAGGTCCCACGAAGGGCGACCCCCCTTCACGAGGTGGGCCCTGAGCACGGCGCGCAACGATCCCTCGAGGGCGGTGAGGGCGACCTCGCCATCGCCCTGGGCGAAGTGGGGGTCACCGACCTGGAGCATCGCCCCCTCGCAGCGCACCGGCAGGTGGAGCCGGCTGCCCTTGCCCAGGCGGCGGACGTCGAGGTTGCCCCCGTGAGGACCTGGAGGGATCGAGTGGGCGTCCTCGCCCGCCGGCGCCACCGCCATGAGGCCCAGGAACGGTCGCACGGGCAGTCGGAGGCCTCTCCCGTCGGGTGCGTGGACGACCGCCGTACCCGCTTCCCAGTCGGCGGTGGCGAAGCGTCGGACGACCGTCTGCGGACGGCCTTCTTCGTCGGGCTCGGGCATCTCGCCCGGCAGGGCGCCGTAGGTGTGGCGGTTGGAGATGACGCCGTAGGGCACCCGGGGCAGCAGGTCCACCACCTCCACGGTGACCACGTCGCCCGGCGCCGCCCCGACCACGGCGATGGGGCCGACCACGATGTGCGGCCCGTCGTGCGCGGGATCGTGGGGGACGTCGCTCGCCGCCAGGGCCACGACGTCCGCCAGGACCTGGTCGTCCCGCACGCCGAAGGAGGAGAAGAAGGCCACCGGTTCTCGCCCCTGCTCACCCAGGACCCCTTCGTGGCTGATCGTGTCGACGGTGAACGTCTCCCCCGACTCGACGGTGGCGACCGGTGGCCGGCCCGCCGTGCGGACCCAGCCCCACGACAGGCCAGAGGGCTCGGCCGGCACGTACCTACCGGGGCGCGGCCCCTCGCCGGGTTGGAGGATCGAGTGTTGCGGGATCGTCGGCATCCGGATCTCCTGTGTCAAGCGGCGACCGGATAGTAGGGCGCTCGCCCCGTTCACCCAATGGCGGCGATGCCGACGATCGGCTCGGCCAGGGGCCTCCCGCCCATAGAGCCGTAGAAGCCGGCGTCGCCGAAGGCGAACAGCCCGCCGTCGGCGGCCACCTCCCAGTAGCCCTTGCCGTCGGGCGTGGCGGCGATGCCCAAGATCGGTTGGGCGAGCGGCTTGCCGCCCATCGAGCCGTAGAAGCCGGCGTCGCCGAAGGCGAACAGCCCGCCGGCGGCGGCCACCTCCCAGTAGCCCTTGCCGGTGGCTTGGGTGGTGGCGAAGACCGTGCCGCCGAGGTCACCGAGGCTGGGGCTCGACGTGCCGGTGACCGTGACCGTGACGCAGCCATGGGCGTCGACGGGCGTCTGGTCCGACGCCGCTTGCCACGCCTGGGCGACCGGGTTCCACCACGACACCGCCTGGCCGCTATGCAGCCCGCAGGCGGTGAAGCGGAGCGAGGTGAACGAGCTGCCCGGCGCCGCCGCCACGTCGAAGAACGACGAGCCGGCACTGAACCCCGCCACCGGGTCCGCCGCGTAGGCAGCGACCGTCACCCTCCCCGTCCCGCTGGCCGAGGCGTCGACCGTCAGCGGCTCGCCGGCGGCAGTGGAGGGCGCCGTGACGGTGGCGGTCGGGTCGGTGCCCGAGCCGCTGTCCGTCCCCTGGGGTGCCACGGACGTCGGCACCACGTCGTTGGAGGCCGCCGACGGTGTCGAGCTGCCC
>JBOGGF010000212.1:0-1652 GCA_050743965.1 Acidimicrobiales bacterium | reverse complement strand
ACCGGGGGCCGCTCCCACGCGGGGGCGGCCCCCGGCGCGCGTCGCTGCGGGGGCGCCGGGCGCTACGTGCCTGCTGCGGCGCTCCCGCCGGGGACGGGGGCGTCGAGCTCCTCGATGTCGCCGCCCTCCTCCCCGAGGATCGAGCCGATCCGCTCGATGGCCTCCCGGCGCCTGGCCCGGAGGTAGGCCAGGACGGCGAGCCCGAGGAAGAACCAGATGCCGGTGACGTACGCGGCCGAGTTGATCGGCGCCGCAGGCATAGGGAACACCGACCCGTACCAGGCGGCGGCGAAGATCACCGCCCCGATGAGGGGCACGACCCCGTGCAGCAGCGGGTTGAACCGGCGGCTCGTCTTCTTGAAGAAGGCGATCCCGCCGAGGCACAGGGCGAAGTACACCAGCACGACAGCGAGGGTGCCGATGGTGGCCATCAGGTAGTAGACGGTGAAGGCGTCGCCGCCGAGAGCCTTGGTGCCGAACACGAAGCCGACGATGGCCGCCACGATGGTGGCGAGGACAGCGACCGTGGCCGTTGCGTTGACCGGGGTGTGCATCCGGCGGTTGGTGTGGCTGAACCACCGGGGGATCACGCCCTCCCGGCCCATGGCGAAGAGGGTCCGGCTCGACGCGGTCGCGCAGGCCACGCACACGATGAACGCCGAGAGCAGCGCACCGATCTGGACGAGGGTGCCGAAGGCGCTCGACACGTAGCGCGTGGCCACCCCGGCGACGCCGTTGTTGACCCAGCCGATGGGGTTGTGCTGCAGGGCGTTGACGCCGTAGCCGATGGTGGTGGCGTAGGTCGTCCACACGTAGAACACGATGGCGAACAGCACGGCCGCGATCACCGCGATGGGGATGGCCCGCCGTGGGTGGGCCGTCTCCTCGCCGAAGTCGGCGGCAGTCTCGAAGCCGATGAAGGACGTCACGCCGAGGATCAGGCCGTAGAACACCCCGTGGAAGCCGTGGCTCGTGGTGTGGTTGAAGGTGAACGGCGCGGCGGACAGCCCGTGGGCGCCGCCCTTGGCGGTGACGACCGCGTCGACGATGACGAACACCGCCACCGTCAGGACGCCGACCAGGAGCTGCACCTTGGTGGTGACCTTGACCCGGATGGCGCCGAGCACGACCAGCAGGGCCATGCCCATGAGGAAGAACCAGAACCACCAGTCGCCGCCCAGCCCGAGAAGGCTGGCCGACAGGGCGCCCACGCCGGCCATGGTCATGGGCACGAAGCAGGCCATCCCGAACGCGTAGAGCCAGCCGGCCATGAACCCGGAGTCCTTGCCCAGGCTGCGGCTGGCGTAGGTGTAGGCGTAGCCCGCCGACGCCATGCGCCGGGTGAACCCGATGACCACCACCGCGAGGGCGAGGCAGGCGATCCCGCCGAGCAAGAAGGCCAGCGGGGTCGACCCGCCGGCGACCGCGGCGACGCCCCCGGTGTTGAGCTGCATGGCCATGGCCGGCGCCAGCACCGAGATGCTGATGGCCACCGCGTCCCAGGTGCGCAGCGAGCCGTGCTCGAGCTCGCCCGTGCCGGCCGCCATGGCGGCGAGAGCGCCCGCCGTCGCTGGCTGGTGGCCGGCGCGATCCGTGTGCTGCATCTCCTCGTCCCCCTGACCCTGCCTGCGCAGGACTGCAAACCCCTGGCG
>JBOGGF010000211.1:0-4534 GCA_050743965.1 Acidimicrobiales bacterium | reverse complement strand
GCCCGCCGGGATGGCGAGAGCCTGGCCGCGGCGGCCCGCGCCGCCCTCGAGCTGCGGGTGCCGCTGGTCCTCGACCTCGCCACCAGCGGCGCCGACGTCTCCGACGGTGTCGACGCGCTCCACGGCTGGGGGAAGGCGGCGGCCGCCGTCGCCGCCTGCTCGGGGATAGTCCCGGTGGTGGCGGTGGCGTCGGGGCCGGCCATCTCGGGGCCAGCCCTGCTCCTTGGCCTCGCCGACCTGGTGGCGATGACGCCCGAAGCGGTGGCGTTCGTGTCCGGGCCTTCGATGGTGGCGGCATTCACCGGGGTCCAGCTGCGGCCGGAGGCGCTGGGCGGCACGGGCATCCACGCCGTGACGAGCGGGCTGTGCGCGCTCGAGACCGAGGACCCCCTCTCGGCCGCCGCCGACCTGCTCGACTACCTGCCCGACCACGCCGACATCGAGACGACGGTGGTGCCCACGGACGACCCCCCCGGGCGTCCCGTCCCCGAGCTGCGCGACGTCGTCCCCGTCCGCGACAACGCCGCGTATGACGTCCGGGACGTGATCGGGGCCGTCGCCGACGACGGCGAGAGCCTGGAGCTGTGGGGCCGGTGGGCACCTCAGCTGGTCACGGCCGTTGCCCGCCTCGGGGGCCGGGCCGTCGGCGTCGTGGCCAACCAGCCCCGTTCGCTCGCCGGCACGCTCGACATCGTGGCGTCCCAGAAGGGCGCCCGGTTCGTGCGACTGTGCGACGCCTTCAACCTGCCGATCGTGACCCTGGTGGACACGCCGGGGTTCCTGCCCGGCAAGGACCTCGAGTGGCGGGGGATGATCCGCCACGGCGCCGAGCTGGTCCTCGCTTATGCCGAGGCCACCGTGCCCCGGCTGTGCGTGGTGCTGCGCAAGGCCTTCGGGGGCGCCTACATCGTGATGGACTCCAAGGGACTGGGCAACGACCTGTGCCTGGCGTGGCCCGGGGCCGAGGTGGCGGTGATGGGCGCGCCGGGGGCGGTCCAGATCCTGCACCGCCGGACATCGGAGGAGGACCGACGCCAGCGGGAGGCCGAGTACCGCACCCGCCTGCTCACCCCGTGGCCGGCGGCCGAGCGGGGCTTCGTCGACGCAGTGATCGACCCGGCCGACACCCGAGCGGTGCTCACCGCCAGCCTCGCTGCCCTGGCCAGCAAGCGCGAGGTCCTGGCCGAGCGGAAGCACGACGTCGGACCGCTGTGAACGTCGCATGTTCGTCACTACACCGCAACAATTTCGACGAGTGATTCTCAAGCCCGAGGGGCATGATCGAAGGGTGGACGCAACCCCCTCCGAAGCGCCCCTCATCCTTGAGTCGTGCCACAGCACGTGGCTCTTCGATACCGAGCATCTGCGCTTCCGCCGTATCCTGAAGGGCCTCGACCTCGACGCCAGCCAAGCATCGACGGCCTGGCGCCCCTACTTCGGGCTGGAGCTCGACCCGATGTCGGAGTCCTTCGTCGTCCTGCTCGACCCCGACGGCACGCGACTGCTGCGCTCGTGGCGGCACGTCGACCACTGCCCCCAGTGCGGCGGCGAGGCCACGGCCGAGCTGTCCGTCGAAGCGCTCCGCGGCGCACTGAGCTGAGGGTCCCGGTTCCCCCGGAGACGTGCTCCCGGGCCATGCCCGCGGTGTGGCGCGCACCCACGGAGGCGCAAGGTCCCGCCGGTCATCGCTGACGCCCCGCGACCCCACCGTGAATTCTCCCCTCGATTTACGCGCCCCCAAGGCAATAAGCTGACGGGCGGTGGATAGGGGGGACCTGGATCGTCTGCTGACGATGCTGGCCCGATGGGATGGCTCCGACCTTCACGTGAAGGCCGGAGGGCCCCCACGGGTCCGGATCGACGGCGAGCTGCGCGTCCTTGCGGACGAGGAGTCGCCCGCGCCCGCCGACACCCGGGCGATGGCCCTGGCGATCATGCCGCCCGACGTCATCCCGTACTTCGAGGAGCGCCGCGAGGCGGACTTCGCCTACTCGCTGCCCGGGGTGGGTCGCTTCCGGGTCAACGCCTTCCACCAGCGCAGCTCCGTCGCCATGGCACTGCGCTGGGTGCGGCCGACGCCGCGCTCGTCGGCCGAGCTGGGCCTGCCGGCCTCCGTCTTCGACCTGGCCGAGGAGCGGCGGGGGCTCGTGCTCGTCACCGGCCCGACCGGCTCGGGGAAGACGACGACGCTGGCGGCCATGGTCGACCACGTCAACCGCACGCGTCCCTGCCATGTCATCACCATCGAGGACCCGATCGAGTACCTCCACAGCGACCAGCTGGCCTCGATCGACCAGCGCGAGATCGGCTTCGACACCGAGTCCTTCGCCACGGCGATGCGGACCATCCTGCGACAGGACCCCGACGTCATCCTGGTCGGCGAGATGCGGGACACCGAGACGGCGTCGGCGGCCCTCACGGCGGCCGAGACCGGCCACCTGGTGCTGTCGACCCTCCACACCATCGACGCCACCGAGACCATCAACCGTGTGGTCGACCTCTTCCCGCCGCACCAGCAGGGTCAGGCCCGGGTGGGCCTCGCCGGATCGCTGCGGGGCACCGTGGCGCAGCGGTTGGTGCGCCGGGCCGACGGCCACGGCCGGCTCCCGGCGGTCGAGGTGATGGTGGCCAACGGCCGCATCCGCGAGTGCATCCTCGACCCGCAGCACACCGGCGACATCCACGACATCATCGCCGACGGTGAGTACTACGGCATGCAGACGTTCGACCAGAGCCTGGCCCACCACATCGAGAGCGGTGCGGTGACGGTGCATGAGGCCCTGCAGTCGGCGTCCAACCCCCACGACCTCAAGGTGGTGCTCGAGCAGCGCGGCCTGGTGACGACCGGCCGGGGCTGAGCCGCCGGCATCTCCGCCCGGTCCCGTCCGCCGGTCCGCGCCCCCACCCACTCAGGACCGTCCGAGGGCGGCGGCCACCAGCACGGCACCGAACGCCCCGGCCGCCAGGACGCCGAGCGGGGCCGACCAGCGGTGCCGGGCTCCCGGGCGCGACCAGCCACCGGCGGCGGCGAGCGCCACCCAGGCAGCGGCCACCGCACCCCCGGGAGGCCATAGCCACCCGGCCACCACCCCCAGGGCGGCCAGCACTGCCCACCGCCCGGACGCCGCCGGGGCGGCCATCGAGAGCACGGCGGCGTCGCCCGGTCGCGGCCAGGCGCGGTCGGCCACCACCGTGGCGGTGCCGGTGAGGGCGCCGCCCAGCACGGCCCAGCCGATCCGTCCCGGCTGGGCCAGGACGGCGGCGACCACCACGAGCGAGGCGGCACCGGTGCCGGCCACGGCGCCGAGCGCCATCGGGACCGGCGCCCGGTCGGCGTCGACCAGTGCGGCGGCAATGGCGCAGGCCACCACCAGGGCGGCCGAGGCCAACGGGTCCAGGCCACCCACCGCTGCCGCCAGCGCGGCGAACGCCGCCCCCGTGACCGCCTCGACGACGGGATAGCGAGAGGAGACCGGAGCCCGGCAGTGCCGGCACCGCCCACCGAGCACCACCCACGAGAGGACCGGCACGGTGTCGAGGGCGGTCAGCCTCGCCCGGCAGGACGGGCAGTGCGACGCCGGCCGGATGACGGACATGGCTCGGGGGACGCGGTAGGCGACGACGTTGAGGAAGGAGCCGACGGCGAGCCCAACCACGCCGCTGCCCACGATCGCCGCGACGCGTGACGCGGCCCACGGTGTCATCGGCGGTGGACTCTATTGCGCCGGGTGGCGCCGGCGCGGGACGGTCGCACCGGACGGCACTACCGCCGGGCGGCGTACGGAGGTAATCTGCACTTGCTTCGACGGTTCTGGGGATGAACGGCGAGGCGGCGGCGAAGAACTGCGCCGTCACGGATGGGGAACGCACCGGCCAGGACGACCGGGTGACGGGGGGAAGTTCGATGACGCAGGACGCCGAGGCGGCGGCGAGCTGGTTGGCCGATCAGTACGGCCTTCGCTACGTCGACCTGTCCCAGGCCGCCCTGGCGCCCGGCGCGGCGACGCTGCTGCCGGAGCAGCTAGCCCGCCAGGTCGGTGCCGTGCCCATGGGGCGCCGGCTCGGGACCCCGGTGATCGCCGTGACCGACCCCGGTGACGTGGAGGCCATGGACGCGCTGCGCGACACCGTCGGCCGCGAGTTCGTTGCTGTGGTGGCCCGTCCGGACCACATCGCCCAGGCGACCTCCCGGCTCTACGCCCCCCCCGAGCCGAGCGCACCGCCGCCGCCCGGTCCCGACACCGGTCGCCAGCAGGTGCCGGTGTGGGCGCCCGCGCCGGTCCCGTCACCACCGGGGGCGCCGGTCTCCGGTGCGCCCGCCGGCGGAGGGGCCGTCCCCCCGCCGCCCGGCTACACGACGAGCGCGGGGCGGCGGGCCGACGACGCGGTCCCCGGCACCCCGGCGTCGGACGCACCAGCTCAACCGGCCGGCGCCGGCGAGGCCCCTCCACCCGGCGACGTCGAGGCCCCGCCCACCCCGCCCGCCAAGGCTCCGGCGGCGAAGGCGGCAGCA
Source organism: Acidimicrobiales bacterium (assembly GCA_050743965.1). GTDB lineage: Bacteria > Actinomycetota > Acidimicrobiia > Acidimicrobiales > RAAP-2 > DAHUZJ01. The sequence goes on along the minus strand of JBOGGF010000211.1, from coordinate 21 downwards.
TCGAGCGCCCTCGCCAGTGCC
>JBOGGF010000210.1:0-2555 GCA_050743965.1 Acidimicrobiales bacterium | reverse complement strand
CGTCTGCTACGTGCATATCAAAATTGTGCCGTTCCTGGCGCCGTCGGGCGAGCAGAAGACCAAGCCGACCCAGCACTCGGTGACCGAGCTACGCAGCCGCGGCATCCAGCCCGACGTGATCGTCTGCCGCAGCGACAAGGACATCTCCGAGGCCCTGAAGCGCAAGATCTCCCTCCTGTGCGACGTGCCGATCGAGGCGGTGGTGTCGGCCATCGACGCTCCGAGCATCTACGACATCCCGCTCGTCCTGCACGAGGAGGGCCTCGACGACGTGGTCTGCCGGACGCTGGGCATCGACGCCGCCGCTCACCCGATCGACGTCGCCGACTGGGAGGCGTTGGTCCACCGGGTGGACACGGCGGCCCGGCCGGTCCGGATCGGGATCGTGGGCAAGTACGTCAACCTGCCCGACGCCTACCTGTCCGTCGTCGAGGCGCTGCGGCACGCCGGCTTCTTCCACGGCGCCCGGATGGAGCTCGACTGGATCGACGCCGAGATGGTGCCCGACCTCCTGCCTGGCGAGCACCTCCGCGGCCTCGACGGTATGGTCATCCCCGGCGGCTTCGGCGAGCGGGGCATCGAGGGGATGATCGCCGCCGCCCGTTACGCCCGGGAGCACGCCGTCCCGTGCCTCGGGCTGTGCCTGGGCCTCCAGGTCATGGTGATCGACGCCGCCCGCCACCTGGCCGGGCTGGCCGACGCCAACTCGGGCGAGTTCGACTCCCACAGCCCCCACAAGGTCATCGACCTCATGCCCGACCAGCAGGACGTGGTGGACAAGGGCGGCACCATGCGCCTCGGGTCCTACCCGGCGATGCTGGCGGCCGGCTCCCAGGTGAGCGCCACCTACGGCGCCGAAGCGGTGACCGAGCGCCACCGCCACCGCTACGAGGTGAACGCCCGCTACCGGGGACGCCTGGAGGAGGCGGGGCTCCGCTGCAGCGGCGTGTCCCCCGACGGGCGCCTCGTCGAGTTCGTCGAGCTGCCCGGCCACCCGTTCTGGGTGGGGACCCAGGCCCACCCGGAATTCAAGAGCCGGCCCGACCGGCCCCACCCGCTGTTCCGGGCCTTGGTGGGCGCGGCGCGCGAGCGGGCCGACGGCCGCGAGCCCCGTCTCATCGAACTGTCGAACCTCGACGCGGTGCGCTGAGTGCCGGCGGAGCCGTCCGTCGAGGGCTTTCGCCGTCTGGGAGAGGAGCAGGTCTTCGAGAGCCGGGTCTTCCGCGTCGTCCAGGCCCGGTACGCCGATCCCGACGGCGAGGAGCTCGAGCGCGACGTCGTCCGCCACCCCGGGGCGGTGGCCGTGGTCCCCCTCCACGGCGACGGCACGGCCACCCTCGTCCGCCAGGTCCGGGTGGCGGTGGGCGAGGCCCTCCTCGAGCTGCCGGCCGGGACCCGCGACGTCGAGGGCGAGCCGCCCGAGGCTACGGCCCGCCGCGAGCTGGAGGAGGAGGCCGGGCTCCGGGCCGGCCGGATGGAGCCGCTCATCGCCGTCTACAACTCCCCGGGCTTCTGCGACCAGCGGACCACCATCTTCCTCGCCACCGACCTCACGCCGTGTGCCACCGCGCCGGCCGGGGCGGAGGAGCGGTGGATGTCGGTGGCGCAGGTGCGCCTGGCCGACGTCGAGCGCCTGGTGGCCGACGGGCGGCTGGTCGACGAGACCACCGTGCTCGGGCTGCTGCTGGCGCGCGCCGCCGTCGGGTGAACCCGCTGTCGACGCCGGCCGAGGAGTACCTCAGCTGGCTCGCCGTCGAGCGGGGCCGGTCGCCCAACACCCTCGCCGCGTACCGCCGTGACCTGGCGGCGTACGAGGCCACCCTGGCGACGCGCCGGCGCGCCGCGCTCGATGCCGGGCCCGGCGAGGTCGAGCGCCACGTGGCCGGCCTGCGGGCCACCGGCCATGGTCCGGCCTCGATCGCCCGTGCGCTCTCGGCGGTGCGGGGCCTCCACCGCTTCCTCGTCGACGAGGGGCTGCGCCCCGACGACCAGACCGCCGATGTCGAGGGCGACCGGCTGCCGCTCCGGCTGCCCAAGGCGCTGACCGAGGGGGATGTGGCCCGGGTGATCGACTCGGTCGCCGGGACCGACCCGGCCTCCCGGCGCGACCGGGCACTCCTCGAGGTCCTCTACGGGAGCGGCGCGCGAATCTCGGAGGTGGTGGGCCTCGACCTGGCGGACCTGGCCCACGCCGACGGGCTGGTGCGGGTCTTCGGCAAGGGTGCAAAGGAGCGGCTGGTGCCCCTCGGACGCCACGCCGCCACGGCCCTCGCCGGCTGGCTGTGCCCTGAGGGGCGCGATCGACTGGCCCCGGCCCGCTGGCGCCGCCGTGGCGACGCCGAGGCCGTCTTCTTGAACAGCCGGGGCGGTCGGCTCGGGCGCCAGGGCGCATTCGGCATCGTCCAGCGGCGGGCGGCGGCGGTGGGTGTGGCGCTCGCGCCCCATGCCCTCCGGCACTCGTGCGCCACCCACATGCTCGCCCACGGCGCCGACGTCCGCGTCGTCCAGGAGCTGCTCGGGCACGCGTCGGTCACGACCACCCAGCTCTACACCAA
>JBOGGF010000209.1:0-14365 GCA_050743965.1 Acidimicrobiales bacterium | reverse complement strand
GTACAGCTCGTTCGAGGCCCGGGCCGTCGAGTGGCCCGAGTACGTCCGCATCATCCACGGCTTGCCCGGTGCCGGACGTTCCGCTGCCATCTCGCCTCCTCGCTCGGTCGATGCCGCCCGCCAATTGTGCCCGCGCCGGCTGTCGGTTACCGACCACCGGGCCACCGGCGCCCGCCCGGTGGACGTCCGGCCGGGATGATCACCGGTAGTGGTAGAAGCCCTCGCCCGACTTGCGGCCGAGCATCTCGGCCGCCACCATCCGGCGCAGCAGGGGCACGGCGGCGTAGTTCGGCTCGCGGTGCTCGTCGTAGAGGGCGTCGAGGATGGCGAGCGACGTGTCCAGCCCCACCAGGTCGAGGAGGGCGAACGGCCCCATGGGGAACCCGCACCCCCCCTTCATGGCCGTGTCGATCCCCTCCTTGGTGGCCACGCCCTGCTCGAGCAGCCGCACTGCATTGTTGAGGTAAGGGAAGAGGAGGGCGTTCACCACGAACCCGGCACGATCCTTCACCTCGACCGCCTCCTTCCCGCACGCCTGGGCGAAGGCGACGGCGCCCGCCATCGTCTCGTCGGAGGCCGTGATCGGCCGGACCACCTCGACCAGCGACATCGCCGGTGCGGGGTTGAAGAAGTGGATCCCGCAGACCCTGTCCGGGCGGCCCGTCTCCATCGCCAGCTCGACCACGGGCAGCGTGGAGGTATTGGTGGCGAGCACGGTGCCGTCGCCGCAGACCCGGTCCAGCTCATTGAAGAGGTGCCGCTTCACCCCCAGGTCCTCGACGACCGACTCGATCACCAGGTCGGCGTCGGCCAGGTCCTCGAAGTCGGTGGTCGTCGTCACCCGCCGAAGGATCTCGTCGCGCTCCTCCTCCTCGCGCTTGCCCTTCTCGATCTGCTTGGCGAGGGACTTCTCGAGCGCGGCGAGCATGCCCTGCGCGGTCGCCTGGCTGCGGCTCCGGAGCACGACCTCGTGGCCGTGGGCAGCGGCGACTTCGGCGATGCCCGATCCCATGATCCCCGAGCCGACGATTCCGATGCGGGCGAAGGTCATGGGCCGAAAGCGTAACCGGTCCGACTTGGACCGGCACCGAGGTGCCGCAGCGTCACTGCAAAGCTCCCACCCGGGTCCCGTGCCCGTCCCCGCCGCGGGAGGCCGCGCGGGTCGGGCTCGGGCAGCTCTTCCGTCGGGCTCGGACCGAATAAAGTACGTACATAAGTACTTTCTTGCCCGTCGCCGTCGTCGCCATGGCGCTCCACCAGCACGTGGGCGTGCTCGACGCCGTCTGGCTGGCGGTGCTCGGTCTCGGCGCCGGGTGGCTCGGGGCGGTGGTCGGCATCGGGGGCGGGGTCGTGATCGTCCCGGCGCTGGTCCTCGCCTTCGGTCTCGATACGAAGGTGGCGGTGGCGGCGTCGCTCGTGGCCGTGGTCGCCACCTCGGCGGCCGCCGGCAGCGCCTACGTCGGGGCGGGCCAGACGAACATGCGCCTCGCCCTGGTGCTGGAGATCGCCACGACCCTCGGCGGCCTCACCGGAGGTCTCGTCGCCGTCGTCCTCGCCGGTTCCGTCATCGACGTGCTCTTCGCCGTGGTGATGCTCGTGACCGCCACGCTCGTCTTCCGCGGCCGGAAAGAGGAGGCCGCCACGCCCGCCGCCGAGGACACGGGCGTCCCCGCTGTCCAGGGGCTCGGCGGCCGGGTCGGATGGGAGGAACGGGGCCACCTGGGCGGCGCCTACCACGACCAGCGCCGCGGGGTGCTGGTGACCTATCGCGCCGTGCACCTGTGGATCGGCTGGGCTGTCTCGTTCGTGGCCGGCCTCCTGTCGGGGCTGCTCGGGGTCGGTGGGGGCTTCCTCAAGGTCCCGGCGATGAACCTCGGGATGAAGGTGCCGATCAAGGTGGCGGCCGCCACGTCGAACTTCATGATCGGCGTCACGGCGGTGGCGAGCCTGTTCGTCTACTTCGCCCGCGGCTTCGTGCTGCCGTACGTGGCGGCACCTGTCGCCCTGGGCGTCGCCGCCGGCGCCTACGTCGGCGCCCGGAGCTCCCAGCGGGTGTCGAGCCGGGCCCTCGGTCGGATCCTCGCCGGGGTGCTCGTGGTCGTCGCCATCCAGATGGGGCTCAAGGCGGCGGGGATCACGAATGTCTGAGCCCGTGCAGCGGCGCGCGGACCCCCGGACCAACACGGTGGTGAAGTTGGTGCTGCGGACCGGTCTCGGCTGCGCCCTCGCCCTGCTCCTCGCCGGCCTCGCGGCGCAGTTGGCGAGCGGGGACCACGCCGCGGTCACGGTGCGGATGTTCGACCTCTTCGGCCCGCGCCGGGTCGGCGAGCGGATCATGGCGGTGGGCGTGCTGGTCCTCGCCCTCACGCCGGCGGCCGGCGTCCTGTCGGTGGTGGTCAGCTGGATCCGGGAACGCGACCGTCCCTACGTCGGGGTCGGCCTCGTCGTCGTGGCGGTGCTGGGGGGCGCCGTGGCGGTGGGCCTCCGGTGACGGCCCCGTCCCCGGTCGCGCTCGACCGCCGGAGCCCGGTGCCGCTGTGGACCCAGCTCCTCGCCGACCTGCGCCGGCGGGTGTCGGTGGGGGAGTTCGCCGACCGGTTCCCGACCGACGAGGAGCTGCGCCGGGAGTACGGCGTGAGCCGCCAGACGGTGCGCGAAGCGGCCCGCCGGCTGCAGGGCGAAGGGGTGATCGTCCGGGAGCGGGGGCGGGGGAGCGCTCTCGCCCGTCCCCTGCTCGAGCAGCCGTTGCAGGCGCTCTATAGCCTGGCCCACACCGCACAGGACCTGGGCCTGAGCGAGCACAGCGAGGTACGTGCGCTCGAGCGGGTACCCGCAGGGGAGGCCGCCGAGCCCCTCGGGATCGCCCCCGAGGACGACGCCGTACTGGTCGAGCGGCTGCGCTACGTGGGCGAAGAGCCACTCAGTCTCCACCGCTCGTGGCTGCCCGCCGCCGTCGCCGGGGGACTGCTCGGCGCGGACCTGCAACGCGGCTCGCTCTACGACTGGCTGGCCGAGCGTTGCGGGGTGCGGGTGACCGGCGGGCGGGAGTGGATCCGCCCCGAGATCCCCGACGCCCCGATGCGGCGGACGCTCCGGCTCCCCGCCCGCAAGGCCGTCCTGGTCGTCGAGCGGTTGGCGCTGGCGGGCGGGACGCCGATCGAGTGGCGCCGGAGCGTGGTGCGCGGCGACCGCTACGCCTTCCGAGCCGACTGGTCGCCAGGCGGCCGCTGAGCCGACGTCGTGGGCGACCGCTGGTGGCGGACGGGCCGCCGCCGCGCCGCCGCGTGCAAGAGTGGCCGACATGGAGACGACCCCCGGGCCGCTGGCCCTAGTCGGCGGCGGCGAGTGGCGCCCAGGGTGCGAGTTCGACGGCGAGCTGCTGGCGGCATCTGGCCAGGACGAGGTGGTGGTGCTCCCCACCGCCGCCGCCTACGAGCGCCCGGAGCGCACCGTGCTGCAGGCGGCCGAGTGGTTCGAAGCCTTCGGCGCCCGGGTCGAGGGCCTGATGGTGGTGAGCCGCCGGGACGCCGAGGACGGCGGCGTGGCCGAGGTGGTCCGCCGGGCCCACTTCGTCTACCTGAGCGGGGGCTCACCCCTCCACCTCCGGTCGGTCCTCAAGGGGGCCAAGGTCCTCGACGCCCTCCGCCAGGCCTGGCGGGAGGGCGCAGTGGTGGCAGGGTCCGGGGCCGGGGCGATGGTGCTCACCGACCCGATGGTCGACCCCAGAGGCGGGGCCCTCACCGTCGGGCTCGGCCTGGTGGACGGTCTGGCGCTCGTGCCCCACTTCGGCGACGCCGGCGAGGACGTCACCGGCGAGAAGCTGCACCGCTCCGTGGCGCTGGCGCCCCGCGGCCTTCCCGTCGTGGGCCTGCCCGAGCGCACCGCGCTGATCCGCGCGCCCGACGGCAGCTGGACGGCCGCGGGTGCGGGGAGGGTGACCGTCTTCGTCGACGGCGCACCGTCCGCCGCCGGCCTCGCGGCGCTCGTCGACGCCTGAACGGGGACTCGGCCTGGGCGCCTACCCGATCTCCGGGTACTCAGCCGGACGCTGCGGACCCTCCCCGCTGCCGGCCGGGCGCGCCTCGCCGCCGCCGGACCGTCCGGACCGCTCCTCCTCGGGCGCGTGCCGGCGGAAGAAGGCCCAGAACATTGCGGCGTTCGCCAGCTGGAAGACGGCCGAGATCTCGAACGGAAGCGACAGGCTCACCTCTTCGAACAGCACGCCCGTGGCCAGCGGGCTGCCGGCCATGGTGAGCTGCGCCGGCAGGTTCGAGAGGGCGGCGACCGCCGCCCGCTCCTCGGGGTCTGCCAGCCCGACGACGTACGACTGGCGGAGGGGCAGCCCTACGCGCTGGACGAGCATCCGCACGAGGTAGACGGCCCCGGCCGCGGCGAAGGAGGGGGCCAGGGCCATCGGTACGAGGAGCGCGGCCTGGGCGAGCCGGACAGCGGTGAGGGTGCGCACGAGTCCCCAGCGGCGAGCGAGGCCCGCCGCCGTCAGGGTCGACGCCATGGTGGCGGCGTTGATGACGGCGAAGAGGACGCCGATCTCTCCGGGGCCGGCGCCGAAGCGCCGGTAGAACCAGTAGGTGACGAACGGGCCGAACATCCCGATCCCGATGCCGTTGACCCCGTTCGTCACCCACAGGCGGTGGAGCAGCCAGCGCGAGCGACGCGGCAGTCGCAGCGCTCGTCGCCGGGGCGGACCGCCGCCAGCTCGACGGGGGCGGTCCGGCTCGACCAGGAGGAGGGCAGTGAGCCCGGCGACGGCCGACACGGCGGCGATGGCGAGGAAGGCGGGCCGGAAGACGCCGGTGGCCGCCACCGCGCCGACGCGGCTGGTCGGTACCAGCAGTGCCAGGAGCCCCCCGATCAGCGCGCCGGCGGACGAGCCGAAGGCCAGCCGGCCAAATGCGGCGTTGCGGGCCTCGGGGCGCACGGCGTCCGTGGCGAAGGCGGACTCGGCCGGCTGGTACGGGCCGACGGCGCCGGCGCCGGCACCTGCGCCCCGGCCGAAGCTGCCGACGGCACCCAGGACGAAGAGCGCGGGGTGCGACCCGGTGACGGCGAAGACGACGCCGGCGGCGGCGGTGAGGAGTGGCGTGGCGACGAGGAAGGGGCGCCGGCCGAGCCGGTCGGCACCCAGACCGATGGACGACGACAGGATCGCCGTGACGAGTGCGACGACCAGCACGTAGTAGGAGAGCTCGAGGGCATCGAACCCCTCGAGCGCCAGGTAGATCGGCGTCACGATGCCGGCGAGGGCCCGGCCCACGCTCATGGCCACCCGGGCACCGGTCAGGACGTCGAAGTTGCGGTTCGACCACTCCGGGCGCAGGGCGCGCCGCAATGCCGCGGTGCGGGTCGACATCCGCCCGACGATACCGAGCCGGTGCGCTGCTCACGCGGGCCGGCGGAGCACCCGGCCATGGGCCGCAGCCGAGGGCGGCCGCGCCGAGCCGGGGAGCAGGGGCGCCGCCTTCCCGTCTACTCCTTCTCCTCCACGGTCACCGACTCGATGACGACCTGCTCGGTCGGCGTGCCCGACCGGCTGCCCATGGCGTCGATCGCCTGGACGACGTCGCCGCCAGCGACCACCGAGCCGAACAGCGAGTACTGGGGCGGCAGGCGCACGCCGTCGGGCCCGCTGATGACGAAGAACTGGCTGCCGTTGGTGTCCGGGCCGGAATTGGCCATCGCCAGGGAGCCGACCTGGTAGCGCCCGGGCTTGGGGAGCTCGTCGGCGAACCGGTACCCGGGGCCGCCGCGCCCCGTCCCCTCGGGGTCGCCGCCCTGGATGACGAAGCCGGAGATGACCCGGTGGAAGACGATCCCGTCGAAGTAGTGGTAGCGGGCGAGGAAGACGAAGTTGTTGACCGTGTTGGGCGCCGCCGCCGGGTCCAGCTCGATGGTCATCGTGCCCTTGGACGTCGCCATGGTGGCGGTGTAGCGCTTGGCGAGGTCGATCACCATCGGCGGCGGGGCGTCGAAGCGGCGTCGCTGAGGGCTCGACCCGTCGGGTGCGGGGACGTCGGCGTTGCGGTCGTCGGCCATGGGGCCTCCTTGCTCGCTGGTGGTCTGTCGGGCTGGCGTCAGCCGGTGGCCCGCTCGCGATGTGAGCGGTCGCGGTCGCGCACGGTCAGCTGGTGTGGATCGTGACCGAGAGGATGCGCTGGGTCACCTTCGGCTTGCCTGTGCTCTTACTGGCGCTGGCGCCCTCGGCATTGATCTTCTCCACCACTGTCATGCCCGAGGTCACCTTGCCGAAGAGCGAGTACCCGCTCCCGCCCTTCAGGTCCTGGTTGAGGACTGTGGCACCGCCGGGCACGACCACGAAGAACTGGCTGCCGTTGGTGTCCGCGGCGCCAGAGTTGGCCATCGCCACGTCGCCGGTGGCGTAGGACGACGGCACGTTCTCGTTGGTGAAGTGGTAGCCGGGGCCGCCGGTGCCGGTGCCCGTCGGATCGCCGGTCTGGTCCATGAAGCCGGTGATGACCCGGTGGAAGATCACGCAGTGGTAGAACCCCTTCTGGGCCAGGTAGACGAAGCTGTTCACCGTGGTCGGGGCTGTCTTGGCCAGCAGTGTCACGGTGAATGTCCCCGCCGTCGTGGCTACGGCCGCCGTGTACGTCTTCGACGCGTCGATGGTCATCGGGGGCGGCGACGAGAAGCTCATCGTGTTGACCCGGGACGAGGTGCTGGCCGGGCAGCCGGCCGCCGTGGCCTTGGCGTTGGCCGCCTTCTGCTCGGCCGAGGCGCCAGTGGCCGACGTGCCCGTTGCCGAGGTCGTCGTCGTGCCCGTCTTCTTCCCGGCTGTGGCGCTGGCCTTGGACCCGGGGCGGAGGGTGAGGACCACCAGGCCGATCACCAGCGCGCCGAGCACGACCACGATCCCACCGTTGCGCAGGAGCTTGCGGCGCCGGGTGCGTCGAGCCTCGGCTGCCTTCTTCTGCCGTCGCAACGCCTTCTGGCGTGCTCGCTTCTCATTGGGCACGGCCCGACACCGTAGTCGGGCAATTGCCCCGAGTTGGTAGCGTCCCCGGGGTGCCCCTGGTCGTGCAGAAGTTCGGCGGTACCTCGGTGGGCGATGCGGAGCGCATCCGCGCCGTGGCCGACCACGTCGCCCGGACCCGGCGCGCCGGCAGCGACGTGGTGGCTGTGGTCAGCGCCATGGGCAAGACCACCGACCAGCTGATCCGGCTGGCCGACGACGTCAGCCGGGTCCAGCCGCCGCGCGAGTACGACATGCTGGTCAGCTCGGGGGAGCGGATCTCGATGTCCCTCCTGTGCATGGCCCTCGCCGACGCCGGTGTGGGCGCGGCGTCGTTCACCGGCAGCCAGGCGGGGATCGTCACCGACACCGACCACACCAGGGCGAAGATCCTGGAGGTCCGCGCCGACCGCTTGCGGGAGGCTCTGGCCGAGGGCCTGGTGCCGGTGGTGGCGGGCTTCCAGGGCGTCTCGACCGAGCGAGACGTCACGACGCTCGGGCGGGGCGGATCGGACACCACGGCCGTCGCCCTGGCCGCGGTGCTGGGCGCGGACGCCTGCGAGATCTATACCGACGTCACCGGCGTATTCAGTGCCGACCCGCGGGTCGTGCCCGAGGCCCACCGGGTCTCCCGGATCAGCTTCGAGGAGATGCTCGAGATCGCCGCGACGGGGGGCCGGGTGCTGCAGCTTCGCTCGGTCGAGTTCGCCCGCAACCACCACGTCCCGCTCCACGTGCGGTCGAGCTTCACCTGGGAGCCGGGGACGTGGGTCGTAGAGGAGGATGCATCCATGGAGCAGGCCGTCGTCACCGCCGTCACCCACGACGTCTCGGAGGCGAAGGTCACGGTGGTGGGAGTGCCGGACCGCCCCGGGCTGGCGGCACGGCTCTTCCGCGCCCTGGCCGACCGATCGATCAACGTCGACATGATCGTGCAGAACGCCTCCCTGAACGGCATGACCGACATCTCCTTCACCGTCCCGACGGTCGACGTCGCCACTGCGGTCGAAGTCGCCGAGGGTCTGTCGGGGGAGCTGGGCGCGAGCGGCGTGTCGTCCGACGACGACGTGGCCAGGGTCTCGGTCATCGGGGCGGGCATGAAGTCCCACCCGGGGGTCACCGCCACCATGTTCGAGACGCTGGCCGACGCCGGCATCAACATCGACATGATCTCGACGTCGACCATTCGGATCTCGTGCATGGTGCGCGCCGGCGAGGTCGAGCAGGCGGTGCGGGTGCTGCACGGGGCGTTCGATTTGGGCTGATACGGGTCCGCTGGGCGGCCACGTTAGGCTCGCTGCCATGCGGGTGGGTGTCTTCGGAGCGACGGGCCAGGTCGGCCGGGTGATGCGCAGCATCCTCGCCGAACGGGCGTTCCCCGCCGACGACGTCCGCTTCTTCGCCTCGGCCCGGTCCGCCGGTGCGACCCTGGCGTGGGGCGGGAGGGAGGTGGCGGTCGAGGACGCGGCCACCTCCGACTTCTCGGGCATCGACCTCGCGCTGTGCTCGACGGGTGCCGCGGCGTCCCGCACCCTGGCCCCCCGGCTCGCCGACGCCGGGGCGATCGTCGTCGACAACACCTCGGCGTGGCGGATGGACCCCGGCGTCCCCCTCGTCGTCCCGGAGGTCAACGCCCACGCCCTGGACAGGATGCCCAAGGGGATCGTCGCCAACCCGAACTGCACCACCATGGTGGCGATGCCGGTCCTGAAGCCGCTGCACGACGCGGCAGGGCTCGACCGGGTGGTCATCGCCAGCTACCAGGCCGTCTCCGGGGCCGGGTTGGCCGGCGTGCACGAGCTGGGGGAGCAGCTGGCCAAGACGGCCGACCGTGCTCCCGAGCTCACGTTCGACGGCTCGGCCGTGGACTTCCCGCCCCACGAGAAGTTCGCCGCGCCGATAGCCCACAACGTGGTGCCCCTGGCCGGCAAGGTGGTCGACGACGGGTCGCTGGAGACCGACGAGGAGCAGAAGTACCGCAACGAGAGCCGCAAGATCCTCGACCTCCCGGACCTGGCGGTGACCTGCACCTGCGTCCGCGTCCCCGTCTTCACCGGCCATGCGTTGGCGATCGTGGTCGAGACGGCGCGGGACCTGTCGCCCGAGCGGGCGGTCGAGCTGTTGTCGGCGGCGCCCGGCGTCGAGGTGGTCGACCTACCGACGCCCCTGGCCGTGGCCGGCCGAGACGTGTCGCTGGTGGGCCGCATCCGGCGGGCCGACCGGGGGCTGGCGCTGTTCGTGGTGGGTGACAACCTGCGCAAGGGTGCGGCGCTCAATGCCGTGCAGATCGCCGAGGAGCTGCTGGCGCGTCGCTTCTGATCTGGGCCCGGCTCCACGGCGCGCTCCCGGGCGAGGACGCGGCGTCGGCCCCGCCGACGCGCCGATCAGTCGGCGCCTGGACCGCCGGGGTCGGGACCGCCGGCGACCAGTGCGGTCATCCGCCGGGCCAGGTTGACGGCGTGGTCGCCGAACCGCTCGTAGAAGCGTGCGACCATGGCGAGCTCGATGGCGACCGGCAGCGGCATGGTGCCCGCCCCGAGCTCCGCCATCAGGGTGACGTGGAGGTCGTCCATCTCGTCGTCGAGATCGTCCACGACGTTGGCCGCCATCGCCGACCGCTCGGCGAAGGCGTCGGCGGTGCTGCTCCAGATGGTCGTGGCCACCTCGCCCATCCGCTCGACCAGGCCCCGGCTGCGGGCCGACATCTCGGAGCCCAGGCCCCGGGCGGCCCGGCGGGCGACGTGCTCGGCGAGGTCGCCGTTGCGATCGAGGTCGGGCAGCATCCGCAGGACGGCGACCAGCTCCCGGCGCTCCTCCTCGGTCGTCTCCCCGCTCACCAGGTGCCGCTGGGCCAATGCTCCGATCTCGGCGATCCGGTGGTCGACGAGGTCGTCGAGGGACATCAGCTCCTTGGCGGCGTCCCGGTCGCACGCCAGGAGGGCGTGGGTCGCCCCGGCGATGGCCTCCCCGACCAGGGCGAACACCTGGACGAAGCTCCGGTCGATCTCCGCCAGCACCACCGAGTCGGTCCGGGCCGCGCCGGTCGCAGGGTTGCCGGAGAGCGATTTGCCAGAGGCAGGCCGCCCGTCGGAAGGGCGCCAGCCACCTGGAGCCGCGTCACCTGGAGCACCGTCACCTGGAGCCGCGCCACCGGCCCGGCGCCACGTCGCCGAACCCAGGCGGAACCCCATGGCGCCCACGGTACCAAGAGTGCCCGGTCGGCAAGCCGAGCCCGGCCCGCCGGATCCGGAGAGAAGTCCCGGCGCGCCGGGGACTCGGCCTCCGTCCCGGTACGATCGACGGCGATGTGCCTCCCCCTCACGTTCCGGCTGTACCGCCGCGCCGTCAGCGCCCCGCGCCCGGACTTGCACGCCGCATGATCACCGGCAAGGGAGTGGGCGTGGAGATCGGGGGGCGCAGGCTGCTGCGCGACGGTGGATTCCTCGTCGCCAAGGGCGACAAGGCGGGGCTGGTCGGCCGGAACGGGACGGGCAAGTCGTCGCTCATCTCCGTGCTGGTCGGGCACCCGGCGTCCGAGATCCGATCGTCCGGTGACGTCGAGGTCACCGGCACGCTGGGCTATCTGCCCCAGGTGCCGGTGCCCGGTGGCCAGGGCATCGACTCGAGCGCGTTCTCGCATGTCCTGTCGGCCCGCGGGCTCGACGCCCTCGACGCCGAGCTGATCGACGCCCGCAGTCGGATGGCCGAGGACCCGACGCCCGAGCACATCGAGCGGTTCTCCTCGCTGGAGGAGGAGTTCCGCACGAAGGGCGGCTACGAGGCGGAGTCGATGCTGGCTCGCTTCGCCGACGGGCTCGGCCTTCGCCAGGAGCTCCTGATGGAGGACGTGGACGACCTGTCGGGGGGGCAGCGCCGTCGCGTCGACCTCATGCGGGTGCTCTTCAGCGAGCCCGACGTGATGATCCTCGACGAGCCGACCAACCACCTCGACGCGCCGGCGAAGCGGTGGCTCATGGACCAGCTGGCCCTGTTCAGCGGGGCGATGCTGGTCGTGAGCCACGACTTGCGGCTGCTGGACGAGTCGATCACCAAGGTCCTCCACCTCGCCCACGGCCGGCTCGAGGAGTTCAAGGGCACCTACTCGAGCTACCGAGCTCAGCTCGGTGAGCGGCTCGACCAGCAGGAGCGGACGGCGACGCGCCAGGCGAAGGAGGTGACGAGGCTGAGCTCGCTCGCCGACTCGATGCGCGGCAGCACGGCGAAGCGCGCTCGGGTCGCCAAGACTCTCGACCGGCGTGCCGAGCGCCTGCAGCGCGACCAGGTCGGCCCCGTGCGGCGGGAGCGGACGGTCCGGTTCCGCCTGCCGATCCCCCCCCGGCCGGGTGACACGCCGATCGGCGTCGAGGGTCTCGGCGTCCGATACGGTGAGCACAAGGTGCTCCTGGACGTCTCGATGGCGGTCCGGCGGGGCGAGCGGGTCGTCGTGGTCGGGCGCAACGGCGCCGGGAAGTCCAGCCTGTTGCGGTGCCTGGCCGGTGCGCAGACGCCGACGGCGGGCACCATCACACTCGGGCACCACGTCGAGCGGGGGTACTTCGCCCAGGAGCATGAGCAGGTGGACTCGGCCAAGACGGCGCTCGACAACATCGACGACGGGGTTCTCGCGACCGACGTCGAGCGGCGCGCGCTGCTCGGTTCGTTCGGATTGTCGGGCGGCGCGGCGCTCCAGCCGGCCGGCACGCTGTCGGGCGGCGAGCGAGCGAAGCTGGCGTTGGCGATGCTCGCCGCCGGCCGGTGCAATCTCCTCGTCCTCGACGAGCCGACGAACAACCTCGATCCGCCCTCGATCTTGGCGGTGGGGGAGATGCTCGGCCGTTGGCCCGGCACGGTGATCGCCGTCAGCCACGACCGCACTTTCGTGGAGGCGCTCGAGCCCACCCACGCCCTCCTGCTCCCCGACGAGCGCTACGGCTACTGGCGCCCCGAGTACCTCGACCAGGTGGAGATGCGCTGACGCCGTGGCGTCGGCCGCCCTCGGGCCTTGCGGGCCTTGCGGGGTCGGAACGGGACGTCACCGCACCGGAACGGAGCGCCGGCAATGGCACAGCGATGGTCCCCATGGTCACAATGACCTCGAGGTGACACAGCCCCTCGGTACTGTGGCCCGATGGCGGTAGCCCGATCGGGAGGAGGGGCGCGATGACGGCCGGAGTGATCATCGGCCTGGTGGCCGGCCTGATCGTCGGCCTCGTGGTGGGGCTGTTCCTCTCGGCACAGCGGCGGGCCCGGGCTGCGGCCGAGGCGGCGGCGACCCAGGCGCGGCTGGACGACGCCCGGCAGGCGGTGTCGGGGCTCACCGTCCAGCTCGAGGCCTCGCGGGAGGAGCTGGCGGCGGCGGTGGTCGAGCAGGCCCGGCTCTCGTCGGAGCTGGATCTCGCCCGCCGGCTGGCGGACGAGCGTGCCGCAGCGTGGGAGGAGGACCGCCAGCGCCTGGTGGGTTCGTTCGCCGAGCTGTCGGGCAAGGCGCTCGAGCAGAACTCCGAGCGGTTCCTCGCCCTGGCCGATCAGCGCCTCCGCCAGGCTCAGGAGTCGGCCGCCGGCGACCTGACCAAGCGCCAGGATGCGATCGACCAGCTGCTGCAGCCTTTCCGCGAGACGCTCACCAAGTACGAGGAGAGCCTCCAGAAGCTCGAAGTCACCCGAGAGGGCGCCTACCGTGAGCTCACCACCCGGGTCACCCAGCTGGGCCAGTCCCAGGAGCAGCTCCAGAAGGAGACCCGCCAGCTGGTCACCGCCCTGCGCTCGCCGCAGACCCGCGGCCGCTGGGGCGAGGTCCAGCTGCGACGGGTGGTCGAGATGGCGGGGATGCTGCGCCACTGCGACTTCGACGAGCAGGTGCACACCGACGGCGACGACGGGCCGTTGCGGCCCGACATGGTGGTCCACCTGCCCGGGGGCGGCAAGATCGTCGTCGACGCCAAGGTGCCGCTGGACGCGTTCCTCCGAGCCATCGAGACCGAGGATGACGACGAGCGCAAGGTCCTGATGGTCGCCCACGCCCGGCAGCTCCGGGACCACGTCAACCAGATGACGAAGCGCGAGTACTGGCGGCATGTGGGGAGCTCGGCCGAGCAGGTGGTCGTCTTCGTCCCCGGCGACTCGCTGCTGTCGGCCGCCTACGAGCACGACACCACCCTCCAGGAGCACGCCATGGCGAACGGTGTCCTCCTCACTACCCCGATGATGCTGATCGCCCTGCTGCGCACCGTCGCCTACGGCTGGCGCCAGGAGGTGTTGGCCGACAACGCCCGGGAGGTGCAGAAGCTCGGTGCCGAGCTGTACGACCGCCTGCGCCGGATGGGCGGCTACCTGTCCAAGCTCCAGCGCAGCCTCACCGGCACGGTCGAGGCGTTCAACCAGACGGTCGGTTCGCTCGAGTCGCGGGTGCTGGTCACGGCGCGCAAGTTCCCCGAGCTCGGCGCCGGCCTGGACGCCGAGGAGCTGCAGGCGGTCAGCCCGGTCGAGGCTGCGCCCCGCTTGTTGCAGGCGCCCGAGCTCTGTGGCCCGAACGGTGACGCTCCTCCGCTTGGTGAAGGGGAGCCGATCCAGCCGATCGACGTCGCCGAGCCGATCGAGGTCGACGCCGAGGCGGACGCCGTCATCCAGTGAGCCTCGACGTCCGCCTGGTGCGGTACGGGCCCAACGCTTTCGCCGCGCTCGCCCACGCCGTCGGCGCGGCCAAGGGCGGCGATCCCCTGCAGTTGGTGACGGTGGTAGTGCCCCGCGGTCCTGTGGGCCTGGCCGCCCGTCGCCGGCTCGCTGCCGCACCGGGGGGCATCTGCAACGTGCGGCACATCACGCTCGCTCGCCTGGCGGCAGACCTCGCCGTGCCATGGCTGGCCGCCACCGGGAAGCGGCCGCGCACGAGGGCACTCGAGCACGAAGCTGTGCGGGCCGTCCTGGCGACCCACGCGACGGGCATCCTCGCGACGGTCCGGGACCAGCCGGCGACCGTGCAAGCCGTCGCCCGGACGGCGCGGGAGCTCGAGACGGCGTCGTCCCGCACGCTCGACGCCTTGGCTCGCCGGAGCCCTCGGAGCGGCGAGGTGGTCGAGGTGGTCCGGTCCGTATGGGCACGGCTCGGCGACCGCTATGGGGACGCCGAGCTGTTGGTAGCGGCGGTCGGCGAGCTCGGGCGGCTGGCTGACCCCGGCGCCGCCACCGGGCCGGTCGTGGTCCACCTCCCGCCCCGGCTGGGCACGGCAGCGCTCGGGCTCGTGCGCGCCCTGGCGGGGGTCGTGAACGTCACCATCCTCGTGGGACTGACGGGACGGCCGTCCGCCGATCGCCCGGCATGGGCGATGGCGGAGCTCTTGGGCGCGGTGGCGCCGTCGCCTGACCCCGCCCCTGACC
>JBOGGF010000208.1:0-7957 GCA_050743965.1 Acidimicrobiales bacterium | reverse complement strand
GCGATGACCTGCTCGGCGTGGAGGCCGTTGGGGGTGGCGATGTAGACGGCGTCGACGTCGTCGGCCCTCAGCATCTCTTCGTACGAGGTGGTGCCGCGGCCGGCGCCGTGAGCGGCGGCGAAGGCGTCCGCCTTGGCCTGGTCCCGGCTGACCACCACGGACAGCTCGTGGCCCTCGAGCCCGGCAATGCCGGGGGCGATCTCGGTGTCGGCGATCTTCCCGAGGCCGACGAGGCCCCAACGGAATTGACGTGCGGGCACTTGGTCTCCCTTTCCTGTGTCGAGGCGGTGCCAGTGCTCGGTCAGGGCACCGGCCTGCCGGTGCCCGGCGGCGACCGTCTCCGGTACCGCCCGGCCAATCGTTCCCGCCTCCTGGTTCGGACTGATTGGACACTATAGACTCATAGGGGACGGGGACGCACTGGGCCCCCCGAGGGGCGCGGAGGCGCGGACCAGCGAGCGCGCCCGCCAGATCAGGAGCAGGAAGGGACGCCGAACTCTGCCGCTTCGCCCGCGGCCACGGCGTCCCCGTCGTGCACGTGATCCTCCAGACGCTCGTGCTCGGGGACCGGGTCGAGTCGATGGCCAACCTGTACTGGCAGGAGGTGGAGGCGGCCCGGCAGTCGCTCACCCCGGCCGGGAGAGCACGGTGGTGGGCCACAACCTCGTCGGCTCGATCCAGACCGAGCTCATGCCCGAGCTCGGACCGGCCCCCGGCGAAGTGGTCATCCGCACCGAGCGACGACTGAGCAACTTCGGGGACACCGATCTCGAGCAGGTCCTGCGCAGCCTCGGCACCGACACGGTGCTGCTGGTGGGCATCAACACCAGTACGTGCGTGATGTGCGCCGCCTTCGAGGCCTTCAACCGCGACCTGCGGGTCGTCGTGGTCTCCGACGGCGTCGCCTCGATGTACGGCGACGACCTGCACCGCTTCGGGCTGGAGAACGTCGCCCGGTGCCTCGGCTGGGTAGTGCCCGCGCAGGAGGCGATGGACCGGCTGGCAGCCGGTGCCGGCCCGACCGCCGGCGCCGGGGTGACCGACGGCGCCGGGGTGACCGGCCCGGCGGCGGTCCGCACGGCCTGGGCCACCGTCAGTACCGAGCCCGGGCGGTCAGTACTCGCTGTCGCCGGCCTTGCGTAGGCCAAAGGGCAGCGGCTCGCCCACCTCCCACGTCCCCTCGTACTGCGCCCGCTCCCCGGCACGCCGCGAACGCGCCACCAGGGCGGCGCCCAGGTCCAGCACCTGGCGCTCCCACGCGGCGAGCGCCTCCGCCGGGTCGGTGGCCGGGTCGGCCAGCGACCGGGCCAGCAGCCACGCCTCCTCGGTCCCCTTGGCCGTGCCGGCGGCGGCGTGGGGCCGGGCGACGAAGCCGGCGTCGCCGAGCAGGCACACCCGCCCGAATGCCATCCGGGGCGGGTCGACGTCCACCATCACCTGGACGAACGGGTCGGTCGTCATGCCGACGAGGGCACTGATCGGCGGTGGCAAGTTCCTCTCGGCCGTCTCGACCAGATCCTCGAGCAGCTCGGACCGGACCGCCCCGGCGGGGACCGAGAGGGAGTGGCGCTCGCCAGCGCGGTCGACCAGCAGGTCGTCCAGCTCGCCGGGAGCCGACAGGTTCCGGTACCAGACCCAGTTCCGCAGCATCCGGCCGGCCGCGGTGAGGATGGGGTAGGTGAGGATGTGGCTGTGCTCGAGGATGGTGTAGGTGATGGCACCCGCCAGCGGGCGCCGAGCCGCCTCGGGGAGCTCGTCCTCGCCCAGCACCCCGCGCCAGGCTACGTACCCGGCCACCGCCGGCACCACCTCGGGGAGGACGACCCGTCGGACGGTGGAGTGGACGCCGTCGGCCCCGACCACCAGCGCCGCCGTCCGCTCGCCGCCGTCGCCGTCGTCGCTGTCGTCGGCCACGGTCACCACCAGCGGCGAGGCGCTCGCCCCGCCAGGCCCCTCGCCGTCGGCCGTGGCCACACCGGTCACGTGGGCGCCGTGGGTGTAGCGGGCCCCGCGCTCGTCGAGCGACTGGCGCAGGCTGCGGTAGAGCGCGCCGTAGGCGGCGAACCGGAGACGGCTGGGCGACTGGGCGACGATCGAGCCGTCGGCCCCGACGTAGCGCAGATGGTCGACCCCGACGCTGAAGTCGTCGAGGGCGAGCCCCTGCTCCTCGGTGAGGAACCGGCTCGTGCTCGGATGCAGGACGATGCCGGCGCCGCGGTCCTCGAGGGGCCGGCGCACCCGCTCGAGCACCTCGACCTGCCAACCGGTGGCCGTCAGCCAGTTGGCGGCGCTGAGACCGGCCAGCGACCCGCCGACCACGACCGCCCGCCGGCCGTCGCCGACCTCGGCGGCGCCGTCCGGGCTCAGGACGCCGGCGGCGCCGCGCCGTCGAGGAGCTCGACGGTGACGAAGCGCATGGTCGTGGTGCCGATGTTCTCGAGATCGTGGATCAGCGATTCCTGGGCATCGTGGACCAGGTACTTCGTGTCGCCGAGGCGGTAGTCCCGCACGGTGTAGGTGCCGTCGGTCAGGCGCTGGCGACCCCGGCCGGGCTCGATGACCGTCCAGAAGTACGTCTTGTCGTGGATGTGGAAGGCCCCCCGCTCGCCCGGCTCGAGCCGGATCTCGAACACCCTGATGCTGTCGTTGGCGAACCAGAGCGCCGTGCCGACTGTGTGGTTGTGCGGGGCCTTCGCCAGCTCGTCGGCGTAGTCGGCCATGTCGTACTGGCCCGACTCGACGATCGGGGCCACCTCCTGGTCCATCACAAGCACTCCGTCCTCTTCGCTGGCGGCCCTGCACCGGCCGGCGGCACCGTCGCCGCCAATGCGCTCATTTGGCGCAGCCGGCGATGATAGCGCCCGCCCCCGTGACCCCTCCGGGGACGACTCCCGCGCGCTCCCCGGACCTGCCCCGAGGGCCTACTTGATGGCCTGTGGATTGACCGGCGAGCCGACCGCACCGGGGATCACCAGCGGCGGCGCCACGAGGAAGCACTCGTACACCCCGTCGGCGGCACAGTCGTCGGCCAGCTCGTCGAGGTACCAGATCTCGCCCAGCATCAGGCCCATGTGCACCAGGAGGACGAGGTGGAGGGGCTGGAACGACCCGGGGATCTCGTTCGGGCGGACCTCGATGCCCCACGTGTCGCTGGCGATCCCGGCCACGCGGCGCTCCGCGAACCACGGGGCGGACAGGAGCGACAGCCCAGGGGCGTCGCCGGCGGAGTAACCGTCCCAGCCGGGACGGTCGCGCCGGCTGGCCATGTCGCCGGTCCGAAGCAGGACGATGTCGCCCTCGCCGACCTCCACGCCCTGGCGCTCGCACACCTCGTCGAGCAGGTCCGGTCCGATGGCCTCGCCCGGGTCCAGGTGGTCGCGGCCGAGTGCCCGGGCCACGTCGAGCAGGACGCCGCGGGCGGCGATGGTGGGGACGTTCTCGATGCCGTTGCGGGCCGCGCCCCGCGCCGCCACGTCGGTGGCGGGGTAGCCGTTGTACATCTGGCCGTCCTTGAAGATGTGGGCGAGGCCGTCCCACTGGGTGCCACCCTGGAGGAAGAGGAAGAGGCTGTCGTCGGCGAAGCCCCATCCCTGCTCGTAGGGCTGGCGACCGGCCACGTGGTCGGTGCCGGTGGCCACCATCTGGTGGATGGCGTTCACCCGCCCGAACGCCCCGGTCTGGGGGCCCTTCTCGTCGAGCGGGAGCTGGAGGGCGAAGACGGCGCCCCGGCGGACGAGCCCGGCCGCCCGCTGCACCTTCTCCTCGTCGATGTAATTTATGGCGCCTCGCTCGTCGTCGTCACCCCAGCGGCCCCAGTTCGAGAAGCGGGTGCAGTAGTCCTCGAGCAGGGCGCGGCTCGGCTGCTCGTCGGGGGTGGTGGGCATGGTGCCTCCTGGCGGGGGACGGGATGGACAGGGGCGCGGGCAGGCGCCGGCGGGTGGTCGTCGACCGGCTCGCCGCGCCTAGCCCTCGACGGTGCCCATGGCGCGCTCGGGGTACCGCAGGCCGGCCCCGGCGCCCGGCGGCACCAGCTCGCCGAGCAGGCGGACGTCCTCGGGCCCGAGGGCCACCGACAGGCCGCCGAGGTCGTCGAGCAGGTGAGCGGCACGCTTGGCCCCGGGGATCGGCACGATCTCGGGCTGCTGGGCCAGCAACCACGCCAGCGCCAGCTGGGGGAGCGAGCAACCGAGCCGCTCGGCCACACCGGCGACGGCGTCGACCAGCTCGACGTTGCGGTCGAGGTTGTCGCCCTGGAAGCGCGGGTGGTCGCGGCGGCGGTCTCCGTCGGGGAGGTCGGCGGCGGTGCGGACGGCGCCGGTGAGCAGGCCGCGTCCGAGCGGGCTGTAGGCGACGAAGCCGATGCCCAGCTCGTGGCACGTGGGCAGGATCTTCTCCTCGGCGCCGCGCCACCACAGCGAGTACTCGCTCTGGAGGGCGGCGATCGGGTGGACGGCGGCGGCCCGCCGCACCGTGTCGGCGCTCGCCTCCGACAGGCCGAGGTACCGGACCTTCCCCTCGGTGGCCAGCTCGGCCATGGCACCGACCGTCTCCTCGATCGGGGTGGCCGGGTCGACCCGGTGCTGGAAGTAGAGGTCCACGTGGTCGACGCCGAGGCGCCGGGCGCTGGCCTCGAACGCCTGCTTGACGTAGGCCGGGCTGCCATCGACGCCCGCCGGCTTGCCCTCCGGCGACAGTACCTGCCCGAACTTGGTCGCCAGCACGACCTCGTCCCGGCGACCGGCGACGGCCCGGCCGACCAGCTCCTCGTTGTGCCCGGCGCCGTACATGTCGGAGGTGTCGATGAAGTCGACGCCGGCGTCGAGCGCCGCCAAGATGGTGCCGACCGCCTCTACCTCGTCCGATGCGCCGTACGTGCCGGACATGCCCATGCAGCCGAGCCCGATGGCGGACACGGTGAGCCCGGCTCCGAGAGCCCGGCGCGGGGTGGTGGTCATACTGCCTCCTTGGGTTCACAGTTGCGGCCCCGGCGTGACGCGGCCCGATCGGCTGCTGTCGAGACGGGCAGCCGGTGGGGCCGCGCGGCCAGGTGCCGCATTCGTCCGGTGCGAGGTCCTATGCCGAGTCGGCCTTGTCGCGCCGCCGTCCGCCCGGGGCATCCCGGTCCACCAGCATCTGCTGGAGCAGCGCGATGTCCCGATGGTCGATCTGGTCGGCTGCCGGCGGGACCCGCGTGCGCACGGGGCGCTGGGCGCCGCCCTCGAGGTTGCTCCTGATCCGCTCGAGCTGGCCGCGAAGCTCCTCGTTCTCCTCTTCCAAGGCGACGCGGGCGGCCCGGGCCCGGGCGAGCTCGACCTCCAGCGTGCCGAGGCGCTGCTCCAGGTCGTCGCCGGCCGGCTCCCCGGTCGCCGCCCCCCCGGCGCGGTCCCCGCCACCGTGCGCCACCGGAGCCCCGCCGACCGAGAGCCGCCGGGCCACCTGGAACAGGAGCCGCCGGGCGAGCTCGTCGTAGTCGACGCTGTCTTCCTCGGCACGGCCGCGCCGTACCGCCGCACCCCGGCGCGGTGGGGGGGTCGCCATGGCGCCGTAGCGGCGGCCACCGGACGGACGCCGACCGCCGGCCGGTCCGGCGACGGCCCGCTCGCGGCCCGCCTCGGTCAGGCTCACCCGGTAGGTCCGCTTGCCCCGCACGTCCCGCACGATGAGGCCGGAACGCTCCATGCCCGACAGCAGCTGGGCGAAGGCGATGCTCGAGCCCGGATAGCCGATGTTGCCGGCGAGGGCGGTGCTCGCCATGCCGGTGGCATCCTCGACGTCCCCGTTGGCCGCCAGCCAGGCCACGACCCGGTCCCGGGTGCCGACCGCCTTGCCGCTTCTCGCCGACTGCTCTAGCGCCACTGCCGTCTCTCTTCCTCGTACCACCGTGCCATCCCCCGAGTGGCCGTCCAACCGCCCCGGTCACTCAGTGACGTAGGGACACTCACTATAGCATAGAGAGCCCCGGTTGCCATCGATCCCGGCCATGCGGGAAAAATGACGGCTGCCGGCGCTCGCTCCCCACTCCGCTCCTGTTCGTCCTGCTCGTGGCGGCCGGCCTCCTGTGCCGGACGTACGGTGCCGCCGTAGATCTTTTCGGCAATCTCACGGGTTCCCTTGACAACAACTCCCGTAATCACTATGACTGATATTCGTAATCACACGGCGACAATGGGCCGGGTGCCACACTGCGCCTCGCGCTGGGGCCCCTGGGGGGTCGCGCCCGACCGGTCGAATCGCCGCGCGCCGCCCGGAGGTCCCGGTCGGCATCCACCACGGGGGAGGCAACTGCATGCAGCGGTCAGCTGGTTGGGCGAGGCGGGGTGCCGTCTACGCAGTCTCGATCATCGGGGCGGGAGCCCTGGTCGCCGCCTGCGGTGGGTCCGGCAGCGCGAGCACATCGGGCACATCGGGCACATCGGGCAAGACGGCGACATCGGGCTCGAAGACACCGGTCAAGGTCGGCTACATCGTGCCCCTCACCGGCACCGCAGCCGCCAACGGCAAGGACGAGGAGAACGGCTTCAACCTCGGCCTCAAGCACTTCGGCAGCACAGTCGACGGTCACAAGATCACGGTGAAGTACTTCGACAGCCAGATGACACCGACCACCGCGCTGTCCGACGCCAAGAAGGCGCTCAAGTCGACACACGTCAACGTGGTCGAGGGCCCGCTGCTGGCCAACAACATCGCCGCCACCGCGCCGTACGTGATGTCCCAGGGCGTGCCGGAGGACGACCTCTTCCTCTCCAGCCCCACACAGATGAAGGACTACCAGACAGCCAAGCTGGGCTTCACCTCCGGATGGGACGCCTACCAGGTCGGGACCGAGGGCGCCAAGTGGGCCTACGACACAATGCACTGGCACCACGTGACCACCTTCGCCGACGACTACGCCTTCGGCTGGGAGGACGTCGGCGCGTTCGACAAGGAGTTCACGAAGCTGGGTGGGACGATCACAACGGCCATCTGGCCGCCGTCGTCGCAGTCCGACATGTCGTCCTACGTCTCGGAGATCCCGTCCAGCACCCAGGCGGTGTTCACCGAGCTCCTGGGGTCCCAGGGCGTCAGCTTCTACTCCGACATGAAGTCGTTCGGCCTGAAGACAAAGATCCCGGTGCTCGGGTTCACCACCACGGTCGACCAGTCGGTGCTGGCGACGGCGACAGTGACAGCGGCCACCGGGACAAACTCCTACGGCGTCTCCCAGTACTGCACAGACATCCCGACCAAGGCCAACCAGACCTTCGCCAGCCTTTACCACTCGCAGTACAACAGCTGGCCCGCCTACTACTCGGAGGCCGGCTACACCAAGGCGGAGATCCTGGTGAACGCCCTCAAGGCGCTGACAGGGACAGCCAAGACAGAGAAGAAGCTGGCCCAGGCCATGCTGGCGGTGAAGATCACAGCGCCCCGGGGCCCGGTCTCCATCACAAAGACGTACTACTCACCGGTGCAGAACGCCTACATCTGCAAGGTCGAGAACAAGACAGGGGCGGCACGTGTCGTGCCCATCAAGACGTACAAGACAGTCCCGCCCCAGGGCCTGCTCTCCAAGTCCACATGGTCGTCGACCTTCGTCGCGAACGCGAAGGGCCGGCCCGCCACATCATGACGGCCGCCCCGCGCACCACGCCGCCACCGGCGTCGCAAGGAGGGTGAAGGCGCTGCTGCTGCGCCGCTTCGGCGGCGAGCCGGTGGCAGAGGAGGTGCCGGACCCGGTGGCGGGCCCGGGCGAGGTGGTGGTCGACGTCGCGGGCTGCGGCGTCGGCCTCACCACGCGCAACTGCCTGCGCGGCGATCTCGGCGACGACCCGTCCCTCCTGCCGCTCGTCCCGGGCCACGAGCTGGTCGGGACGGTGACGGCGGCCGGGCCGGGCGCCGGTGACCGGCTCGTCGGCCAGCTGGTGACGGCGCACTTCTACCTCTTCTGCGGATGGTGCCCGGCATGCCTGTCGGCGCG
>JBOGGF010000207.1:0-4155 GCA_050743965.1 Acidimicrobiales bacterium | reverse complement strand
AAATGGTACCGGGCTATGGAAAAGTCCGACGACGCCGGCCTGCCCCCGGTGGTGGTGCCGACCCTCTACGTCTGGTCCACCGCCGATCCGGCCATCGGCCGGCGGGCGGCGGAGGCGACGGCCGAGTGGGTGGCCGGCCGCTACCGTTTCGAGGTCCTGACGGGGGTGAGCCACTGGATGCCCGAGCAGGCACCCGACGACCTGCACCGGCTGCTGCTGGACCACCTGCAGTCGACCTGACCGGCGCCGGTGCCAGACTGGCCCCATCATGGCCCTCTCCGACGACCAGCGTCGGTTCCGGGCGACGCTGCGACGGTTCTGCGAGGAGCGCATCGCCCCGCACGCGTCCGGGGCCGACCGGACGGCGCAGTTCCCGTGGGAGTCGTTCGCCGCACTGGCGGAGATGGAGCTCCCGGCCCTGTGGGTGCCCGAGGCCTACGGCGGGGCGGGAGCCGACTCGGTGACCCAGGCCGTCGCAGCCGAGGAGGTGGCCCGCGTCTGCGCGTCGACGTCGGTCACGTTCATCATCTCCAAGCTCGCGATGCTGCCCGTCATGAACTGGGGCTCCGAGGAGCTCAAGCAGCGCTACCTGCCCAAGGTGGCGACGGGCCAGGCCCAGGCCAGCTACTGCCTGTCGGAGGCCGACGCCGGCAGCGACGTGGCGGCGATGCGGTGCCGGGCGGTGCGCAACGGCGACGGCGACGGCTGGGTGCTCGACGGCTCCAAGTACTGGATCACCAACGCCGGGATCTCGGACATCTACACCGTCTTCGCCAAGACCGACCCCGACGCCGGCCACCGCGGCATCACCTGCTTCGTGGTGGAGGCGGGCTGGGGGGTGAAGGTGGCCAAGCACGAGGAGAAGCTGGGACTGCGCGGCAGCCCGACCGGGGAGATCGTCCTCGACGACGTGCGGGTGCCGGCGTCCAACGTCGTCGGCGAGGTGGGGCAGGGCTTCGCCATCGCCATGCACACCCTCGACCGGAGCCGCCCGTCCATCGGCGCCCAGGCGGTCGGCATCGCCCAGGGGGCGATCGACGCCGCCGCGGCCTACATGAAGGAGCGCAGGGCGTTCGGTGCCCCGATCGCCGACCTACAGGCCCTGCGCTTCATGCTGGCCGACATGGCCATCCGCACCGAGGCGGCCCGGGCCCTCGTCCACCGGGCGTGCGCCCTGGTGGACGACGACCCCGAGGGCGAGCTGGCGACGGTGGGGGCGATGGCCAAGTGCTTCGCGTCGGACACCGCGATGGCCGTCACCACCGATGCCGTCCAGCTGTTCGGCGGGTACGGCTACACCACCGACTTCCCGGTCGAGCGCTTCATGCGCGACGCCAAGATCACCCAGATCTACGAGGGCACGAACCAGATCCAGCGGGTGGTCGTCGCACGGAGCATCCTGGGGCCCGATAGCAGGTAGGCCGACCCGGGTATTTGCCTCACTTTCCCAGTCGAGCCGATGTCACCCGCCAGCATGGGTCACGACCCCGCCAGCTTCGGCACGCTCGTTCGACACTGTCGTGGGTTCGGACGGCTGTGGCTACTCCAACAACAGTCTTGTCCGGGCCACTGAACCGGCTGCGAATGACAATGGCCGACGGCTGGCCCTTCCCATGTTGTCCGGGTTGACACGCTTACGCCTGACACCGCGGAGGCAACCAATGCCGACATCAATACCGGGCCATATCGTCAGAGACGAGACCTGCCGGGCTGAAGCAGCACCACGCGCGTCGGCGCGCTGGAGGGGTCTGTCAACTGTCGACTCGACAGGTGGACCGCCGATGGGGAGCTGCGTGGTCGAGGTCGCCGAGCTTTGCAAGTCCGCACCGCAGGAACGCTCGCCGGAAGTGGGGCGCTTCGGAAATGGGCGGGTCCAATTCTCGCGTCAGTGAGCGCGGGCGTGGTGGGTGGAGCAAGATGTGTCCCGCCCGACCCAGGCACAGCCGTCCAACCTACGGTAGCAATGCAACGCAACCGTTGGTGGCATCGACGTCGCAACTGGCTCATCGCTGGCGCCATCGTTTTTGCTTTGTCACCGGGTGCCGTGGCGGCCGGACAGCAGCTGAACAGCCAATCAAAAGGTGTTCAAGCGACACCGAGTACTTGTCCGACGGCGTTGCCAGCATCGGTCACGGTCCCAACGTCGGCACTTTCGTTCGACATGGTCGAGGGCTCGGACGGCTGTGCTCACTTCATCTCT
This sequence comes from Acidimicrobiales bacterium, assembly GCA_050743965.1. GTDB lineage: Bacteria > Actinomycetota > Acidimicrobiia > Acidimicrobiales > RAAP-2 > DAHUZJ01. The sequence continues at coordinate 1,955 of JBOGGF010000207.1, read as the reverse complement.
ACATCCCCAGCTCGCGGGCACTAATCGGGGTTTCAATTGCAATCGCCGACGCCGTCCCACTACCGGCGGTAGCGGACAGGTTGATCATTGGGACACCATGTGCTCGGGGGACGGCCATCTCCGCCGAAGACGAAGTGCCTGGAGTGCGTGGCATAGTTGTGGCATAGTTGTGGTATGCCTCGGATCAGGGTCAGCACCACGGTGGATCAAGAACTTCTCGAGCAGGCGCGGGACGTGAAGGGGGGTGGACCGGACTCCGCGCTGATCGACGCTGCCCTCGCTGCCCTCCTCGCCCGACACCGTGCCGCCGCGGTCGACGCCGAGTATGCCTCCTACGACGATCACCCTGTTGCCGAAGAAGACGAATGGGGTGATCTTGCGTCGTTTCGTGCGGCTGCAGGTGCATCATGAGCTCGCTGCCCGCGCGGGGCGACGTCTGGTGGTGTGAGCTTCCCGACATTGGTCGAAGGCCGGTGGTGGTGCTCTCCCGCGATGCTGCCATCCCGCGTCTTCGGCGGGCCCTCGTCGCTCCGTGTACCACCACGATCCGCGGCCTGCCCAGTGAGGTCGTCCTCGAACCGGGCGACGATCCGATACCACTGCTCTGTGCCGCCAATTTGGACTCGATCGAGAGCGTGGCGCTCGGTGTGCTCACTGAACGGGTAGGCCGCCTCGCTGACGTCAAGATGCGGAACATCTGCGAAGCGCTCGAAGTTGCCGTGGACTGCAGGCGCTGAGACAACTGGTAGGCCGGCACGGCAGGTGAGGGGACTGCTGTCACCTACCAGCGAGTTCGACTATCCCACTAACCCTACTCGGCTGCATCGCCGAGGATTCGGTAGCAGACGCGCACGTACGACGGTCGGGCCGAACCGGTGGTGCCCACCCAGGACGTCGCGTGGCGAGGCTGGGCGTGAGCGTCATCGTGGGCATGGCCTCCTGAGGATCCCGCGCTCAGGTATCGGGTCGAGTGGGCGATGATGCGCGGGCTCGCCCTTCAGCGCTGCCAGCCGCAGCAGCGCCCACACGTCCTCGCCGCTGGCAAGGTCGGGCGCGAAGCCACCGCCATCGCCGAGGCAGGCCGACGAGCCCCGGCTGGGTTGCGGCCCCCGCAAGGAGGCTTGGACCTCTGCCCGGCCCGGACCTTCTCGGCCACGCGGGAGGGCCGAAAGGCCATCGCCGGTGGTCGGTGGATCACAGACTTGCATGAGGGTCGATGCTGCGGGGCTCAGCGTGGTCGCACCACAGGGCGTCCAGGCACTCCAGGCACTGACCGTCCTGTTCGGCGCGCCGCTGGTCGGTGTCGACGGGCGACGTCCACGCTGGAAGTGCGCTCTTCGGCGACCGGAAGCTGTTCTACGACGACGACGCCGCCGGCGGGAGGGCCTCGCCCAGGTGGGACAGGATGGGCAGGTGCTGATGGTCCCGCGCGACTGGTCCGAGGTGACGCCGTCGTGGATGACGCAAGCCCTGGCGGCGCGCCTGCCGGGGACCGTGGTCGACGGCGTGGAGGTCGGACCCGTCCAGAGGGGGACCAGCGCCCGAGCCCGCGTCCGGCTCACGTACGCGGCGGGGCGCGGGCCGACATCGGTCTTCGTCAAGGGCCCGGGCCGGCTGACCAGCCGCCTCGCCCTGGCCGCGCTCGGCGCCGTGACCACGGAGGCGCGCCTCGCCGACGCCGGGGCGGACCTGCCGCTGGAGCACCCCAGTCCGTACGCCGCCGGCGTCGACGGCCCTCGGCTGGCGGCGGTCGTGGTCATGGACGACGTGGTGGCCGCCGGGGGACGCCCCAACGACGGCCGTGCCCCGCTCGGCGCCAACGAGGTGCAGTCCGGGCTCCGGGGGTTGGCCCGGCTCCACGCCACCTACTGGGGTGGCCGGCTGCCCCCGGCCGTGGCGTTCCTGCGCCCGTGGCGGCTCGGCCGAGCCTGGGCGCTCGTCTCGCTCGCCAGCCT
>JBOGGF010000206.1:0-1661 GCA_050743965.1 Acidimicrobiales bacterium | reverse complement strand
CGGTGGTACGGGCGACGGGGACCCGTTGCTCGCCGGCAGCGCCCCTGCCGCCGGCCGTCGAGCGCCGGCGCCGTCCGGCGGGGGCGACGTAGACCAGCGCCTGGTACGTGACGAGGGCGATGGCCAGGTGCATGGTCATCAGCACCCCGACGGCCCTCGCCGGCTCGCCGCGGAGGAGGAGCCAGACGTCGGGGAGGAAGAGGGCAAGCGTGACGACGATGGCCAGGCGGAAGAACAGCCAGCGGGGGGAGGAAGTGACGCGGGTGACGATCGGCCACCCGGCGCAGGCGCCCAGGACGCCGATGACGGTGAGGGTGGCGTAGTCGCCGAACCGGAAGTGGCTGAAGCCTCGGGTCGTGGGGAAGACGTGGGTGCCGATGGCCACGAGGACGGCATCGGCGACGAGCGAGCCGACGATCGCCAGGAGGGTGGCGAGCACGACCCGCCGGGCGGGGGGCTGTCGGCTCGAGGGCTCCCAGTCGACGTGGACGAGGTCGAGGAGTTGCTCGACCGGCTGGGGGAGCCGGACGGGGGCGCGAGATGCCACGGGGCGTTCCTTCCGGAAATTGCGAGGTGGTGTCCCCAGGGTACCGCGGGAGGTGCGCGGCCCGGCGCTATTGCGGCGTCACGGGCTCAGCGCCCCCTGAGCTGGGAGGGACCGCTCAGGGACGCTGGTCGGGCGACCGGGTCAGCCCCACGTCGCGCTGCACCACCGGGTCGAGGACCTCGTCGATGGCGCGGAGCAGATCCGGTTCCAACTGGACGTCGACCGCCTTCACGTTCTCCGTCACCTGCTCGGGACGCGTGGCACCGACGATGGCCGAAGAGACATTGGCGTTCTCGAGCACCCAGGCCAGGGCCACGGCGGCCGGCGTGTGGCCGGCCTCCCGCGCGAGCGCGGCGAACTGTTGGACCGGCTCGAGCACCTCCTCGCGCATGAACCCCTGGATGAAGTTGGCACCGCCGGCGGACGTGGCCCGGGACGCGGCCGGCGGCGGCTCGCCGGGTCGGTACTTGCCGGTCAGCACCCCCTGGGCCAGCGGCGACCACACGATCTGCCCGATGCCCTGCTGCTGGCACAGCGGCACGATCTCCGCCTCGATCACCCGCCACAGGAGCGAGTACTGGGGCTGGTTCGCGACGATCCGGTCGAGCCCCGTCCGGTCGGCGACCTCCAGCGCGGCACCGATCTGACCCGCCGTCCACTCGGAGACACCGACGTAGTGGACCTTGCCCTGGCGGACCAGGTCGTCGAAGGCGCGCAGGGTCTCTTCGATCGGGGTCTCGGCGTCGTACCGGTGGGCCTGGATGAGGTCGAGGTGGTCGGTACCCAGCCGCCGTAGGGAGGCGTCCACCGACTCCATGATGTGCTTGCGGGAGAGACCCCGGTTGTTGGGGTTGGGCCCGGTGGGCCAGTACACCTTGGTGAAGATCTCGATCGAATCGCGCCGCACACCGGCCAGAGCCCGGCCCAGGACCTCCTCGGCCGCACCGCCGGCGTACACGTCGGCCGTGTCGAAGGTGGTGATGCCGTGGTCGAGCGCCGCCCGCACGCACGACAGCGCCGCCTCCTCCTCGATCTGGCTGCCGTGGGTGATCCAGTTGCCGTACGAGAGGGCAGAGACGTACATGCCCGAATTTCCGAGATACCGGTAGTCCAT
>JBOGGF010000205.1:0-11578 GCA_050743965.1 Acidimicrobiales bacterium | reverse complement strand
GTCTCGCAGCAGCGCCGAGACGCCCCGAGCCCGGGCGACGAAGCCGCCGTACATGGCCTGGAAGAGGAGGAAGAACTCGGCGACGTCCTCGAGGAACTGGCTGCCGAGGATGCGGTCGGCCACCTGGTAGAAGGGCCGGGAGGCCAGGTTGACGAGGCGGGAGCGGTACGGGACGATCAGCCACCGCAGCAGGCGGCTGGAGAAGAACTCTGCCATCCGCTGCGGGGCATCGAGGAAGTCGAGGGCGTTGCGGGTCGGCGGGGTGTCGACGACGATCAGGTCGTAACGTCCCTCGGCATGCAGCTCGTAGAGGCGCTCCATGGCGATGTAGTCGTGGCTCTGGACGAAGCGGCCCGAGATGTTGCGGTACAGGGGGTTGGCGAGGATCTGCTCCCGGGTGGCGTCGTCGGGGGCGTGCCGGCGCACGAGGGCGTCCCAGCTCTCCTTGGTGTCGAGCATCGCCGCCCACAGCTCCCCCCGCGGCGTCACCCCGGCCTGGCGGAAGACGTCGTCGGGGATCCGGCGCTCCTTGTTGCCCAGGCCGCTCCTGGACAGGCCAAGGGCGTCGGCGAGCCGCCGTGCCGGGTCGACGGTGAGCACCAGGACCCGCCCGCCGTGGTGGCAGGCGGCGGTGGCCGCCGCCGCCGCGGTGGTGGTGGTCTTCCCCACCCCGCCGGGCCCGCAGGCGATGGCGATCTCCTTGGCCGACAGCAGCCCGTCGAGCGAGCCCTGGCGGGGACCGCTCCCCTCTCCCGCAGCCGGGGGCGTCACAGCCCGAGCTCCTCGGCGAGCGAGGTGGCGACCTGCTTGGTCGTGCGGAGGCCGTGGAACCGGGCGAACAGGTAGGGCAGGTAGAGCACAGGCACCTGTGGCGGCAGACCGGTGCGGAGCCGGTCGAGGTGGCCGGCCCGGGTCCGGCGCATGGTGACTGCCAGGCGAGCGCCCTCCATGACCGGGCCGACGTCCCCGCCCACCAGGTCGGAGAGCTCCTTGGTGCGCTGCGGCAGGCTGAGCTCCTCGAAGACCTCCTCCTCGTGGATGCCGAACAGCTCGGGAAGCACCCGGTTGACGACCACCCCCGCCAGCCGGACGGTCGTCTCGGCCGCCACCTGCCCGGCGAGCTCGAGCGTCTCGGTGACCGGCATCTCCTCGGGCGTCGTCACCGCCACCAAGCCGGTCTGGACCGGGTCCGAGAGGATGTCGAGCATCCAGTCGGTCTGCGACCGGATGAGCCCGACCTTCACCAGGTCGTTGATGGCCTGGGGGGCGGCAAGCTGGCTGACGATGTGGCCGGTGGCCGGGGCGTCGACCACCACCAGGTCGTAGTGGCGCTCGCGGACCTCGTAGCAGAGCTTGCCGACGGTCAGGATCTCCCGGACACCCGGGGCGGCGGTGGCGACGAAGTCGAACGCCTTGGCCAGAGGCGAGATTCGCCCGGCCACCGGGATCCGCAGGTTGAGCTTGAGGTACTCGCGCAGCGACGCCTCGGTGTCCATCGACATGGCGACGATGCCCGGCGCCACCTCCCGCCCGGCGAAGTCCGTCGGCGCCGACTCGAAGAGGGCGGCGAGGTCGCCCTTGGCGTCCACCTCGCAGGCGAGCACCCGCTTGCCCCGGTGGGCGGCCAGCTGGGCGAGCGCCGCGGCCACGGTCGTCTTGCCGACCCCGCCCTTGCCGGTCACGAAGACCAGCCGAAGGTCGAGCAGCCCGGGCGGACCTCCGCCGGCGCCGGTCATCCCGTCACCGGGGTCAAGGCGCCCCGAAGCCCACCCGGCGATCGGTGGCCGGGGCGCCGACCTCGACGTAGGCGACCTTGGCCACTGGCACGCCGACGCGCCGACCCCGTCGATCGGTCAACCACAGCACGGCGTCGTCACCGCCCAGTGCCCCCTCGATGTCCGCCAGGACACGGTCCCGGTCGGCGTCGTCCCCGAGCTCTACCTCGAGCTCCTTCGGGGTCTGGACGATCCCGATGCGCACGTCCACGTTGGTGTCTCGCTCCTCGGTCCGGGGCGGCCTCCGCCGCCCGCTGCAGGGCTCGCACCGCCGGCTGGCACCGCCGCTGCGACCGCCCGAGCGACTGGTGGCCCGGTTGCGCGGCACCCCCGACGATACAGGCACCGGGCAGACTGGTCGGCATGGAGCAGGATCGCCTGTCCGAACTGGCCCGCCGGCAGGCGGCGACCTCCGGAGGAACCGGGTCGATGCCGGAGGAGGCGACGAGCCGTGCCGCGACGTGGGCGTCGACGATGTCGGGGACGCCCGACTCCTCCCGACCGCTCGTCTTCGCCCACCGTGAGCAGGATGCGGCCACGGTCGACGGGCTACGGGTCCACCGGGTCGCACGTGAAGAGCGCGAGGAGCGTGGCATTGCCCCCGGAGCGACGCGAGCGGTCGGTGCCGGCAGCCGGCTACGACCGGAGGAGCCTGATCGGTACCGGACCTGCTTCGAGCGTGATCGGGACCGGGTGTTGCACTCGGCGGCGTTCCGGCGCTTGGCGGGCAAGACCCAGGTGTTCGTCCACCCCGAGGACCATCAGCGGACGCGGCTCACCCATGCCCTCGAAGTCGCCCAGATCGCCACCGCCATCGGACGGTCCACCGGGCTCAACGCCGAATTGCTCGATGCCATGGCCCTTGCGCACGACATCGGCCACGGTCCCGCCGGTCACACGAGCGAGACAGCCTTGGAGGAGTACGTGCCGGGATTCCACCACGCCACCTGGGGCGCCGACGTCGTACTGGGCCCTCTCAATCTGTGCCGAGAGACTCTCGACGGCGTGCGGTGCCACAGCTGGTCGCTCCCCGGCCCTTCCACGCCGGAAGGCCACGTCTTGAGCTGGGCGGACCGGATCGCCTACTGCACGCACGATTTCGAGGACGCGGCAGGCGCCGGCGTCGTCTCACCGTCGCAGCTCCCGGCCGAGGTGGCGGAGATCGCCGGCCGGACCAGGGGCCAGCAGGTCGACACGTTCCTCACGGCGCTCGTCGACGGGATCCTCGAGCACGGCATGGTGGCGATGCCCGAGGCGCCCGCTTCGGCGCTGCGCACTCTGCGCTCGTTCAATTACGAGCGGATCTACATGCGACCGGCCTCGGTCGCCCAGGGCAGGGCCGTGGTCTCGGTCCTCCGTGCGCTGGTCGACTACTTCGCCGCAGATCCCTCCCGGGTTCCCTCGGACAACGAGCCGGAGCTCGACCCGCTCCTCCGGTCCGTTGCCTACGTCGCCGGCATGACGGACCGGTTCGCGTTCAGGTCCGCGGTCGAGCTCTTGGGATGGCCGGTCGACAAGCTGCCGATGGGCATCGACTCCCCGTACGCGGGCCTCGGCCCCGCCGCGGCCGCGACGCCCTGACGCCGACGGGACGCCAGCTGGTCACCGCCGGGAGTGCATCGAGTCGGCGAAGCGCTCGAGGCGGGCGATCGCCAGCTCCGGCGGCCAGCTCCGGCCGATCCGGGCGAGCGTCGCCTTCTCGACCGCGACGAGATCAGGTGGGTGGGGCGATCACGTGGCAGATCAGCTGCGGGTCGCAGCGCCGGGCGTCGAGACGCTCGGCGCGGCGGGCGAGGCGGCGCAGCTCGTCGCGAAGACCTTCGAGCTCGCTGATCCTCTCGTCGAGCTCGGTCGCCCGGCGCCCGATCAGCTCGACGACGAACCAGCACGGCGTCTCTCCCCGGTCGCGCAATGCGATGATCTCCCGGATCTCACCCAGCCGGAGCCCGACCGCCTGGGCGGCACGGACGAAGCGATAGCGGTCGAGGGCGTCCTCGCCGTAGAGGCGGTAGCCCGACTCGGCCCGCTCCGCGGGCGCCAGGACGCCGACCCGGTCGTAGTGGCGGATGGTCTTGACCGACGTCCCCGCCCGTTCGGCCAGCTCCCCGATCTTCATCACCACCACTGAATTTTACCCTCTTGACTCTCCTCCCAAGGGGAGGGTTTACCGTCGAGGCATGATCACCGAGATCACGATCCAGCACACCCCCGAGTGCCCGAACGCCGCGCTCGCCCGCGACCGCTTCGCCCCTCGAACCGGCGCGCCGGCGTTCGCCTGCCGGACCTACGCCACCGAAGCGGGCTCGATCGGCGTCCCGTCGGTCGAGCAGATCGTTGACGCCCTCACCGCAGGGGAAGGTTCGTGACGATGGTCGCCCCACTGCACCGCCACGACGTGCTCCGGCTGCTCGACGAGGGTGCACAACTCGTCGAGGTGCTCCCCGCCGCCGAGTACGAGGACGAGCACCTCCCCGGTGCCCGCAACATCCCGCTCAAGGCTCTCGCTCCCGGCACCGTCGCCGATCTGGACCGGGGGACGCCCGTCGTCGTCTACTGCTGGGACGGCCTCTGAGACATGAGCCCCCGAGCCGCGTGCCGGCTCGAGATCCTCGGCTTCTCCACCGTCTACGACTACACCGGCGGCAAGGTCGACTGGCTGGCCGCCGGGCTGCCGACCGAAGGGCCCGGAGCCGCCACGCCCCGCCCGGGCACCATCGCCCGCACCGGCGCCCCCACGTGCGCGATGAACGAGACGGTCGCCGTCGCCAGATCCCGAGTCGAAGCGAGCGACGAGGAGCGCTGTGTCGTGCTCTCGGGCACCGGCATCGTCCTCGGGATCCTCGACGACGCAGCCCTGGCCAATGACGGCGAGCACACCGCCGGCGACGCCATACGACCCGGCCCGGCAACGGTGCGCGCCCATGAGGACCTCGGTGCCCTCCTCGGCCGTATGCACAGCCGGGACGTCGGCTCGATCCTCGTCACCGACCCCGACGGCCGCCTCATCGGCAGCCTCCACCGAGACGACGGCGACGCCGTCCTCGCCGACGTGCCACCCGAACCCAGCGGATCGGGATCGTGAGGCAGCGGGAGGGCCAGCCCTCGTTGGCGAGAGCGGCGGCGACTGGGCCCGAGTCGCCGGTGGTGATGACGCCTGCCGAGCAATCCGGCAGGTCCAAGACGTAGGAGAGGTGACACCGTGGCATCGACCACCATCACGGTGACGGAGATCCACTGCGCAAGCTGCGAGAGCACGATCCGGCGGGCTGCTCGAAGACCTCTTGGGCTTGGCGTGGTCGACGACGGCACGGGCGAAGGGGAGACCATGTAGCAGATAATAACCCTGGGGGGGTAGAGTATAAGCTACTCTTCCGGACAGAGGAGGGCGCCGATGGCCGGCTACAGCGACGACAAGGACGCCGTGCTCAAGCGGCTGGCGCGCATCGAAGGCCAGGTACGTGGCCTGAGCAGGATGGTAGAGTCCGACACCTACTGCATCGACGTCCTCACCCAGATCTCGGCCACCACCCGAGCCCTTCAAGCGGTCGCCCTCGAGCTGCTCGGCGACCACCTCGGACGCTGCGTGCTCGACGCGGTCGCGTCCGGCGGGTCCGACGCGGAGCACAAGATCATCGAGGCCCGCGCCGCCATCGAGCGGCTGGTGCGCTCGTGATCCGGGTCGAGCCCCGCCCGCCGGCTCCCTCGGCGGCGGCTCCGACGGTCCAGGACACCGCCGGCGACGCCCACGACCGGGCGCTGCCGACCTGTGGGACCGGGCCACTCGGGCGCCTGGGGTGGACGCTGCGGGAGCTGGCCGACGTCTTCCGTCCGCGCGGCAGGTCGACCGGTGCACGCTGAGCTGATCGCCCTCACCGCCGGCGGGTTCCTCGGCGACATCGGCCGCAGCCTGCGGGAGGGATTTTACATGTTCTGGGACACCCTGTGGGCCCTGGTGCTCGGCTTCGGGCTCGCTGGAGCGGTCCAGGCGTTCGTGTCCCGCGGCGCCATGGGCCGCCACCTCGGCGACCACCGCCCCGCGGCGGTCGGCCGGGCCTTGCTGTACGGGATGGTCTCGTCGTCCTGCTCGTACGCGGCCTCGGCCATGGCGCGCTCGCTGGTCGCCCGGGGCGCCGACTTCGTGGCCGCGATGGTGTTCATGTTCGCCTCCACCAACCTGGTCATCGAGCTCGGCATCGTCCTGGCTGTGCTGATCGGCTGGCAGTTCGTCGCCGCCGAGTTCGTCGGGGGCGCCATCATGATCGGCCTGCTCGTCGGCTTCGGCGGCCTGTGGCTGCGAGGCCGGGCGCTCGCCGACGCCCACGCTCGGGTGGCCGAGGCCTCCAGCGGCAGCCACGACCAGCACGGCGCCGAGGCGGCACTCGAGCGCCAGGGCTGGAAGCGGCGCATCCGTGCCGGCGCCGGATGGGCGGACGCCGCCAGCTACACGATGAGCGATCTCACCATGCTCCGAAAGGAGCTGGCCGTCGGCTTCGCCGTCGCCGGGTTCCTCACCGTGCTCGTTCCCGCCTCGGTGTGGTCGGACGTGTTCATCCACGGGCACGGCTTTTGGACCAGCCTGGAGAACGCCGTCGTCGGACCGTTCGTCGCCCTCATCAGCTTCGTGTGCTCGGTCGGCAACGTGCCCCTCGCCGCCGCCCTGTGGCACGGCGGGATCAGCTTCGGCGGCGTCGTGGCCTTCGTCTTCGCCGATCTCATCACCCTCCCCCTCCTCCTCATCTACCGCAAGCAGTACGGCCGGCGGATGGGGCTGCGCATGCTGGGCGTGTTCTGGATGGTCATGTCCGCTGCCGGCCTCGCCACCGAGTACCTCTTCAAAGCCGTCGGATGGGTCCCCACCCCCCGCCCCGGCGGGGTCGTCGTCGGCGACACCCTGCGCTGGAACTACACCACTGTGCTCGACATCGTCGCCCTCGTCGCCTTCACCGGCCTCTACCTGCTCTACCGCAACCGGGAGCGCCTCGGCGGCGGCGCCGGCTACGCCAAGGACCCCGTCTGCGGCATGCAAGTCGAGGCCGCCCACGCCCCCGCCAGCGCCGCCCACGACGGCCAGCGCGTCTACTTCTGCTCCGAGCACTGCGCCGGGCGCTTCGCCGCCAATCCCGACCGCTACCTCACCGCCGCAGGCGACGGCGGCAGTACCGGCTACTCAACCGGCTGCGCCGAGACCTTCGACTCGACCGGTACCGCCACGGGACCGATCCGGCCCTGACGGCAACCGGCGACTGCCACGTCGGCGTTCGGGCGAAGGCGACCGCCAGAGGGCCGAGGCGACGTGCTCGATCATCGGGCGCTCGGCCCGGCCGGTTCAGCTCGGGAGAGGCTCGTCCTCGTGGTCGGCGCGCCAGCAGGGTCCGCCGCGGTCACTCGGGTCAGTGACACCCCAGGGCTCGGCGTCGACCCGGTACGTGACGGTGGTTCGGTCGGTCACGGGCCGGTCCAGGGCTGATGGAGCCGGTAGGCGCATTCGAGCAGGAGCGCGTGGGCGAAGGCCTGGGGGGTATTACCGCGCAGCTGGCGTTGGATGGTGTCGTACTCCTCGGTGAGCAGGCCGGGCGGCCCGCATGCCGCGCGGTTGCGTTCGAACCAGGCTCGGGCCTCGGTCTCGCGGCCTTGCTGGTGGGTGGCGAGTGCCATCAAGAACCCGCACAGCAAGAAGGCCCCCTCGGCGTCGTGGAGGGGGCGCTGGTCGTGGCGGAAGCGGTAGCGGAACACCCTTGAACGGATCCGTTCCCGGAGGCCAATCGGCTCCTCATCAGCGCCGACACCGGTAGATCCAATGGCTACCGGGTCCGCGCCTTCAAGTGTTCAAGTGGCACCTCGCCGACTTGTCCGGGAAACTGCAGGCGCCAGCAGCCTCATCGAGCCGGTCTTCTTCAAGGCAACTCGCCAGCGAGCGCCGAGGAACGGCACGCTGCCGCCCGACGGTGGGTGTACGCCGCTTCGTGCGGTGGCAGTACTGCGGCGACGGCGCGTAGCAAGCGACAGTCTTCGAGGAGGGGAGCCATCTGGCTTCCGTCGGATGTCACCGACACCTCCCCCGGGCTCGGACACGTCCCCGCCCCGACGCTGACCTCTGGCAATCCCACTCGACCGGTGAATTGGAGCGCGTAGACGTTCTCGCTCTCCATGCACGACCCCGGTGCGGCGAGTGCAAGGGCGTCGAAATCCCTCCGGACCCGCCTGGCCGCCGAACCGGTGACCGAGACCGTGGTCGGACCGGTCGAGCCTCGGGAGAGGCTCGATGCCGCATAGCCCGTCACGACGACCTGCCCCACGGCAGGTACTGACTCGTCGGAGGGCCGGCTCGGTTTCCACACCACCATGGCATCGACACGGACGTCGGCCCCCGTCCGGGTCGGCACGGCTTCGTAGCTCAACGAGCCTTCCTCGAAGTGTGCGCCACGGCCAGGCAGCCGGACCAGCAGCGTGGCCCCTCCAGGCGGTGGCCCGAACTGCGGTCCGCCGACAGACCAACTGCGCCGCAGATGCCGTCGGACGTAGGCCACCAGGGCAGATGGAGCAACGGCAACGCTGAAGATCCCGTGGGCGTCGAATTCGTCGGCACCAGGCGTGATCGGCACCGGCTCGTTCGCGATGAACCCTGTGGGGGGGACACCGAGCGCCCCGGTGTCGCGGGGCAGGACGGCCTGGGCCAGCAGGTCCGACGCCGCCGACGGTCCATTGCTAGCCAAGCCGATGCTCTCTGCCGACCTGTTCGGCGGCGGTGCTGGCTTCATCACGCCCGTCGCCTTCGTTCGGGGCTGCGATGCCGCGGAAGGGAGCGCGACGGCGGACACAACCGAGACAACCACCACAGCTACCGCTACAGAACTCCACAACACCGCTCTTCGCGAGGTTCTGGCCACGTCTTCTATGCTATTCGCTATTCGACATCTTTATGCTGACGCCCGTGCGTCACTGAGCAATCCCCTTTTATCCCTAACATCCCCGCCAACTCACAGAGAAATTGTGACCTGTCGAAAAGTTGGACGACAAAACATGTGTGCTGTAGTTGGTTTGGTAAGGTAGGTTTCCAGCTGTCGTCCACACGCCATTGTACCGGACCTTTTCTGTGATAAATGCAAACTGAGTCGGCCCAAACGGAAGCGCCTGATGTGGAGCGTTTTCAGCGGAGTCCCAAGTGGGGTCTTCTTCGATGGCTTCGGCCGTCGTGCCGTTGTAAAATCCCGCACCAATTTCCGACCATGTCCAGATAGAATAAGTAGCGTCAGTCTCATCCTCGATGAAGAAGACCCCGGTACCGCCGCCTGTGGACTTGAACTTGGTCTCGGAGAAGATGGTATCCAGTGGATGTATCGGAATGGGCGATGCTTGTGTGCGGCTCTTGAATTCCTGTTCAGGGATTGTTCCACCCGGAACTGTACTTAGGATCTCCAGGAATGGCTGCCAAACCGTTGAACCGTTCAGGTAGTCGCCAGCTTCGATTCCCGACTGGATAAGCCTCCTGTAGAAGCCCCGGTTTCCGCCTATGCCAGTCCACTGAGCGATGCCATAATCATTGTTTTGAGGATCTGAACAGGCCCTACCGAGATTCGGCGCTAGGAACGTCGCCCAATCGCCCGTGTATTGGTTACTTGTGCTCGGTGAATAATCGACGGGGCCGGCCCATTTACCTAGTGCACTGGCACTGCTGCTATTGCCGAAACTCGTCATAATGTCCAGCTTCGGCGCATAGGAGTGTCCTGAACTCGCTGCCGCTGCTAGACGGTGCCATGCGGCCATGGCCGCTGAATTCCTTGGGCGGCGGGGAAAACCCAACTTGGCGAGCTCAGCTGTTGACGCTAGTTGTGGGTTGAAACCAGGATAAGGAATGGTCTTCGTGAGAACCATTCCATTTGGAAAGTCATATCGATACTTGATTACGCCATCTGATGAAACACTGTTCGATCGTTTGAATATGCCATCGGCAATCGCCTGGCTTTGGGTAAGCGACCTGCCCCCCGTATTAGGCACCCCCTTCACAGGGGACAACGATCCATTGGACGCGGCAGCTGCCACTGGTAGGCCGGCTGCGACCCCGTAAACCACCAGGCCCAAGGTAGCCAATGCTGACAACCCTAGGGACGGGCGTCGCACCAGACGCGAAAGGTAGTTGTGCCAAGTTGCCATGCTGCCCCCCCTCACCAGTGCTTGTACGAAACAACTATATGCCGGTTGCGCTTTGGTGTCAAGTCCCTATTGGCGTGGTGGCCGGCGGCGACGACGCCGGGGGGCGGAGGGCTCTTCACCCTTCCCGACCCGGGGTGCCGCGGACCCGGTCAGGCGAGGTGAACGCCACCTGGCGATCTGAGCCACGTCCATCGATTTCGCCGACAACAGCACCATCTGGGCTGGGCGCCAGGTGACCACCGATCCCGAGGAGCGCCGCACGATCCGCAGCAGCCGGTCGCCCTCTTCGGGGCTGATCTCTCGAACCCGTATCCCCTCTCTCGACACACACCGGCTCGCACACTGCTTCCCCTGCCGGTCTGACACGACAAGACCAGTCAGTGTGCGCAATCTGGACGTTCAGTTGGTGGACGCGCCCTCAAACGTTGGCTGCTGGGCTACCCACGAAATTCCCGGAAGTACCCTAAATTTGATCGAGACGTCGAGATCGGGGGGGCGAGCGCGATGACCGGACATGGAGACCGGCGGGTTCGGTTTTCCAGTCCTGCCTGGTACGGACGCGACGCGCGCACGCGCGTGCCCTACTGGCTCCTTGCCCTGCTGGCCACTGTGACGTTCGCTGCGGCGCTGACCGGCGTGGCCCAAAGCCCGTCGAACAATCTGGTGGCGGCGGAGAACACCCTTGCGGCCGCGCCGTTCCCACCAGTCCATGCACCGACATCGTTCGTGGCGGTGCGTGCCGCTCCCGGGCAGGGTGGACTTCCCGAGGTGACGGTCGACTCGGCGGCCACCGGCGATGTCGAGCGCGTCGTCATGCCTGCCGTGGTCGACGGGTTGAGCACCGGCGCTACGGCCGTCGACCGAAGAGGCCGGATCTGGTTGACCCTGGCGCACGGGCCCAGGTCCCGGTGCCAGGGCAACGCGACATGTGCCACGGGCCCGGGTGGCAACACCGTCCCCGGGACCTGCGCCAGCGCGGTCGTGCGGCTCTCGCCGCAGACCGGGGCGGCCAAGTTCGTGCTGATCGGCTCTGCCGACGAGACCCTCGAGGACGCCCAGCCGAGCCCGAACGGGAAGCTCCTCGCCTACGTGCGTGCGACATGCACCCGTGAAGGCCGCCAGTACCTGGTCGTCGACGACCTCTCGACCGGCCGTTCCTGGACCATCGGCAAGGCGCTGCCGCCTTGTCACCGCTTCGACAGTCTCGCCTGGACGCCCGACGGCGCTGCTCTGGTCCTCGACCTCAGAGCCTCGCTCGGCAGGGTCGGCGGCTCCGCCAGGTGCGGGACCGCGACGCCCAACGGGCTGGCGGTGGTCCCCGCCCTCGAGCCGGCTCATGGGCTCCCCGGCCGCCAGGTGCGGATGCGCCCGAACTGCCAGGTGAACGCCGTCACCGGCACCGCGACCGGCTTCGCCGCCATCGAGGTGTGCGGGCGCAAGCAGGGGTACCCAACGGGCGCCACGGGCCCGGCGTCGCTCGTCCGTTTCGACTCGGCCCTCCGGGTGTCGTCACGATCGTCGATCGGTAAATGCGCGTGGACAAGCGGCGAATTGGGGGCCGACCCGAGTGGGTCCGAGGTCTTGGGGCTCGTCGGACAGCACTGCCCGACGACGGTGACACACCCGTGGTCGACAATGCTGTTCACCGACAC
>JBOGGF010000204.1:0-4264 GCA_050743965.1 Acidimicrobiales bacterium | reverse complement strand
CTCGCAGCCGGGCCGTCGGCCGCCGGTGCGCGGCGACCAGCGCCGCCGCCGGGCCCGGCCGTGGCGCCCGGAGCAGTCGCAGGCCCGCGGCCGATGCGCCAAGCGGGCCGGTGACGAAGAGGGCGTCGCCGGGCGACGCCCCGGCGCGGGTGACCGCCGGCTCGGGCCCGTCGAGGACCCCGGCGGCCGCGACCGACACCACGATCTGGTCGGCACCGGTGACGTCACCGCCCACGACCGGACACGCCCAGCGGGCCGACGCCTCGGCGATGCCGGCCGCGAGCAGGTCGACGTCGGTGCCCGGGGGGAGGCACGTGGTGACGAGGGCATAGCAGGGGCGGCCGCCCATGGCCCCGAGGTCGCTCACGGTGGCCGTCAGTGCCTTCCAGCCCAGGTCGTCCAGTCCCACGAGCGACAGGTCGGCGTGCACCCCGGCGACGGCGGCGTCGGTCGCCAGGAGCCACCGGCCCGGGAGGGGCGCCACGACGGCCGCGTCGTCCCCGATCCACACGTCGCCGGCGGGCGGCGGCCCCGACGCCCGCGCCATCGCCAGGGCGATCCGGGCGACGGCCGCGTCCTCGCCCGTGGCCCGGACGGGTGCGCCTCCCCGCTTGCCGCTCATCTCCCTGCGCCCGCCCGCCGTCGGTGGCGGCGGGCGGGCAGGGCGCCGACGCCGGCTGGCACGTTACGATCTCGGGTAGAAACAGACGATGCGGTACCACCGCTGTTCCGATCGACTCGGCACCGGGAGCACCGCAGGTGCGAAGCGTGATTTGGGAAGCACCATGGTGCCATGCCTACCATTGCGACAGCAGCGGATGCGTCACCGCGTGAACGGTGCGTGAGCTCCGTGCCAGCGACCACCCGAACGAGGAGGTACGGACCGCCATGGTGCCGACCAAGAACCAGAAGCTGATCTCCTGGGTGGAGGAGGTCGCCGCCCTCACCACTCCCGACCGGGTCGAGTGGTGCGACGGCTCGGCCGACGAGTACGACCGGCTGTGCCAGCTGCTGGTGGACAACGGCACGTTCACCCGGCTCGACGAGGCCAAGCGACCCAGCAGCTACTGGGCCCACTCGGACCCGGGGGACGTCGCCCGCCTCGAGAACCGCACCTTCGTGTGCCCGGAGAAGGAGGAGGACGCCGGCCCCACCAACAACTGGCGAGACCCGGCCGAGATGCGCTCGACTCTGACCGAGCTGCTCCGGGGGTCGATGAAGGGCCGCACCCTGTACGTGGTGCCGTTCTCGATGGGGCCGCTCGGCTCGGACATCGCCCACATCGGCGTCGAGGTCACCGACTCGCCGTACGTGGCGGTCTCCATGCGGATCATGACCCGCATGGGGCGGGCCGTCCTCGACGTGCTCGGCGACGGCGACTTCGTCCCCTGCCTGCACTCGGTCGGCGCCCCCCTGGCCGACGGCGACGACGACGTTCCCTGGCCCTGCAACGACGAGAAGTACATCGTCCACTTCCCCGAGACCCGCGAGATCTGGTCCTTCGGCTCGGGCTACGGGGGCAATGCCCTCCTGGGCAAGAAGTGCTTCGCCCTGCGGATCGCCTCGATCATGGCCCGCGACGACGGCTGGCTGGCCGAGCACATGCTGATCCTCAAGCTGACCTCGCCCCGGGGGGAGACCCACTACGTGACCGGCGCCTTCCCGTCGGCCTGCGGCAAGACCAACCTGGCCATGCTCATCCCGACGCTGCCGGGCTGGAAGGTCGAGACCATCGGCGACGACATCGCCTGGATGAAATTCGGATCGGACGGCCGCCTGCGGGCCATCAACCCCGAGTACGGCTTCTTCGGCGTGGCGCCGGGCACCAACGCCCACACCAACCCCAATGCCATGCTCTCGATGGACGCCAACACCGTCTTCACCAACACGGCTCTCACCGACGACGGCGACGTGTGGTGGGAGGGCCTGACCGACGAGCCGCCGGCCCACCTGACCGACTGGCTGGGTGAGGACTGGACGCCGGGCAAGGGGTCCAAGGCCTCCCATCCCAATGCCCGCTTCACCACCCCCGCCGGCCAGGACCCGGCCATCGCCGCCGAGTGGGAGGACCCGGCCGGCGTGCCGATCTCGGCCATCCTCTTCGGCGGGCGCCGGGCGTCGGTCGTCCCGCTCGTGTTCCAGTCCCGCGACTGGGAGCACGGGGTGTTCCTCGGCTCGATCATGGCATCGGAGACCACCGCCGCCGCCGCCGGACAGGTGGGCAAGCTGCGGCGGGACCCCTTCGCCATGCTGCCCTTCTGCGGCTACAACATGGGGGACTACTTCGGCCACTGGCTGCGGGTCGGCGCGGAAGCCTCCAGCCCCGAGCTGCTACCGAAGATCTTCTACGTGAACTGGTTCCGCACCGACGCCGACGGGAAGTTCCTGTGGCCGGGCTACGGCGAGAACTCCCGGGTGCTCGAGTGGGTGTTCGAGCGGGTGACCGGTCGCGGTGACGCCGTCGAGACCCCCATCGGCTCGGTGCCGGCACCCGGTGCGATCGACATCGAGGGCGTCGACGTGTCCAAGGAGGACCTGGAGGAGCTGCTCCGGGTCGACGCCGACGAGTGGCGGGCCGAGGTGCCCCTCATCCGCGCGCACTTCGCCACCTTCGACGTCCACCTGCCCCCGGCGCTGGCCGACCAGGTGGACGAGCTGGAGCGGCGCCTCGGCTGATCGGCGCCTCGGCCGGCGCCGGTGTGCGCGGCCGTGCCACGGTCCGACGACCGGCGCACGAAGGTGCCCCTCATCGACCAGGATGGGGCGATGGCCACGAGGCGACGACGGCGACGGCTGATCGCCCCAGTCGGCCGGGCGGCCCGCCGGGGTGCGCGCTCGGCCCAGGCGCGCCTCGTGCCCGTCCTCGGCGGCCGGACGAGAGCCCGCGTCATCGTCGTCCTCGCCTGCGTCCTGGCGCTCTCCAGCGCCGACACCGCCACCGTCGGCTCGGCCGCCATCGAGCTGCGCCGCTCCCTCCACATCACCAACACCGACATCGGCATCCTCGTGGCCGTCACCTCGGTGGTGGGGGCCGTCTTCTCGCTGCCCTTCGGGGTGCTGGTCGACCGGACCCGCCGGACGACGCTCCTCGGGATCGCCATCGTGGCGTGGGGTGCAGCGATGATCTGGTCGGCGACCGCCGGCTCCTTCGGCGAGCTCCTGCTTGCCCGCCTGGCCCTGGGCGCGGTCACCGCCGTGGCCGGTCCTGCCGTGGCGTCGCTCGTCGGTGACTGGTTCCCGGGCGGGGACCGCGGGCAGATCTACAGCTACGTCCTCACCGGCGAGCTGCTCGGCGCCGGCGTCGGGTTCGCCGTCACCGGGGACGTCGCCTCCCTGTCGTGGCGGCTGGCGTTCGTCGTCCTTGCCATCCCGGCCTTCGTGATCGCCTGGAGCGTCTTCCACCTGCGGGAGCCGGCCCGCGGCGGGCAAGGGGCGCTCTTGCCCGATCCGGGCACGCCGGCCTGGGAAACGGCGCAGTCGGCCGCCGCCCGCCGCCCCGGCGGGCGTGGCGCCCACGCCGCGGCGACCGCCCCGGCGGGGCCCGCCGGAGACGACGGGGAGATTACCGACGCGCAGCGGCTGGCGCTCGACCGCGGTATCCGTCCCGACCCCGTGCTCGTAGCTCGCGGGCGGCCGCGAATGCGCTTCGTGGAGGCGGTCCGCTTCGTGCTGTCCGTCCGGACCAACGTGGCCCTCATCGTCTCGGGCGCCTGCGGCTACTACTTCCTCGCCGGGGTCGAGACGTTCGGGGTCGAGTTCGTGACGAGGCAATACCACGTCGACCAGGTGCTGGCCAACCTGCTCCTCCTCGTGGTCGGGGCGGGGGCGGTCGTCGGCGTGCTGGTGGCCGGCCCGCTGGGCGATCGGCTGCTCCGGCGCGGGATCCTTCCCGGCCGGGTGATGGTGGCAGCAGTGGCCGCGGCGCTGACGGTGCTCCTGTTCGTCCCGGCGCTGGTCACCCACAGCGCCCTCGGGGCGCTCCCCTACATCGTGCTCGCAGCCGCCGCCCTCTCGGCGCAGAACCCGCCCATCGACTCCGCCCGGCTCGACATCATGCCGCCGTGGCTGTGGGGCCGGGCAGAGGGCGTCCGGACCTTCGTGCGCACCGGTGCCCAGGCGCTCGCCCCCCTGCTCTTCGGCGTGGTGGCCGACGACGTCTTCGGCGGTGGCGCCTCCGGTCTGCGGTGGACGTTCGTGGTGATGCTCGCCCCGCTCACCGCCAGCGCCCTCTACCTCTTCACCGCCGCCCGGCGGTACCCGAGGG
>JBOGGF010000203.1:0-2421 GCA_050743965.1 Acidimicrobiales bacterium | reverse complement strand
GTTCAGGGTACGGCCGCGCATGAACGCGATCGGCGCGACCTCGATGGCGCTCCTCTCCAGCAGGCGCGTCACCTTGTCGTAGTCGAGAAGGTCGTAGAGGGCGTCGTAGAGCGGGCGCAGGTAGGGGTCCACCTTGGCCATGAGGTCGCCGGGGAGGAAGCCGAGGCGCTCCCCTGCCTCCACCGCCGGCCGGGTGAGGATGATCCGGTTGACCTGGTGGCTCTGGAGGGCCTGCACCGCCAGCGCCACCGCCAGGTAGGACTTCCCCGTCCCCGCCGGGCCGATGCCGAAGCTGATGGTGTGCCCGGCGATGGCGTCGGTGTAGCGCTTCTGCCCGGCCGTGTTGGGGCGGACGGAGCGGCCCCGGGCCGCCCGGACCACCTCGGCGTTGAGCACCTCGGACGGCCGCAGGTCCTCGGCCACCATGTCGATGGTGTGGCGCACCGTGGCGGGGTCGAGCGTGCGACCGCCGCGCAGCACCAGGACCAGCTCGTCGAAGAGGTGGGCCAGCGGCTCGGGCTGGGGCCCCTCGACGGAGATGCGGTTGCCCTGCACCGAGATCCGGTGGTCGGGGAACTCCGCCTCCACCAGACGGAGCAGCTCGTCTCGCTCGCCCAGCAGCCCGGCCATGAGGTGGGTGTCACCGACCATCGTCTCGGCCCGCCGCACCGGGCTGACGGTCATCCGGGAGGCCACGACATCGAGCGTCCGCCGATGACGTGCACGTGCAGGTGCGGCACCGAGTTGAGGGCGTCGGGCCCGACATTGCACACCAGGCGGTAGCCGCGTTCGGGGGCGGCGAGCCCCTCCGCCTCGGCCACCGCCTGGGCCGACGCCATGACGGCGGCGAGGTCAGCGGCGTGGTCGCTCGTCAGGGCGCCGGCGTGCTCGATGTGCCGCCGCGGCACGACGAGGACGTGCGTCGGGGCCACCGGGCTGATGTCACGGAAGGCGACGGTCAGCTCGTCCTCGTGGACCACGTCGGCCGGCACCTCGCCGGCGACGACCCGGCAGAACAGGCAGTCGGGCACCCGGTCGCTCACCCCGTCGCCTCGTCGCCGAGCCCCGCCCGCCGGGGCGGCAGCAGGTGCTCGAGGTCACCCGGGGCGATGCGGCACGACTCGATGAACCGGTCGACGTCGTCCTCCTTCAGCCGGATGACCCGGCCGAACTTGTAGGCCACCAGCTCCCCGCCGTCGATGAACCGGTAGAGGCTCCGCAGGGTCACCCCGAGGCGCGCCGAGGCGTCCTTGGTGCTGAGCCAGCGGACCCGCTCGGACATCAACCGCATCCTCCCATGTCCTTCCACGCCACCGTGGTCATCCCCCATGATCGCCGGAGCACACGGTACCGGCGCGCCGCGACACCAGGAGCACCCCCGCCGCCAGCGTCGCCGTCTCCGCCCGCAGCACGGTGGGGCCCAGGCCGACGGTGGGGAGGCCGAGCGCCAGCTCACCGGGGCTCCAGCCACCTTCGGGACCCACCGCCACCGCCGTGGTGCCCGGGCAGAGCGGCGGGCCACCGGGCTGGGCCAGGGCGAGCCCGCCGAGCGCCGCCAGCGGCTCGAGGACCTCGACGTCGGTCACGTCGGGGAGCCACACCCGGCGGCACTGGGCCGTCGCCTCGACCACGACCCGGCGGAGCCGCTCGAGGACGTGGTCCCGGCGGTCGCCGCGCCAGCGCACCACCGACCGGTCGGTCGCCAGCGGCACGATCCGGTCGATGCCCAGCTCGGTCAGCTTCTGGACGACCCACTCGGGCCGGTCGCCCTTCACCGGGGCGAAGGCCACCGTCAGCGGCGGCTGCGGGGCGTCCTCGGCCTCCACCGGCCCGTCGGGCGTGAGGACACCCTCGCCGTAGCGGCACGACCGCCAGCGCCCGCGGCCGTCGGTGGCCACGACCGCCTCGCCGGACCGGAGCCGCAGCACCCGTCCGAGGTGGTGCCGGTCGGCGTCGGAGAGGGCGGGGTCGGCCGGGTCGGCCACCAGGACCTGGGCGGCCGCGGCGGCCCGCACCCGGGGCCCCTCAGCCGAGGGCGGAACGGATCCGAGACAGGACGCCGTCGTGGCCCCCGGGGAGGCCGACCTCCTCGCCCCGCTCGGCTGCCAGCTGCGCCAGCAGCTCCTCCTGGCGGGGGGTGAGATCGGCGGGCGTGTCCACCACCACGTGGACGAACAGGTCGCCCCGCCCCCGCGCCCGCAGGTGGGGTACCCCGATGGCCTTGATCCGGATGACGTGGCCGGTCTGGGTGCCGGCGGGCACGGTGACCTGGCGGGGTTCCTCCAGCGTCGCCACGTCGACCTGGGTGCCCAGCGCCGCCTGGGCCACCCCGACGTGGAGGGTGGTGTGCAGGTCGTCCCCGGACCGCTGGAACCGCTCGTCGGGCGCCACCGCCAGGTGGACGAAGAGCGAGCCGTTCGG
>JBOGGF010000202.1:0-4983 GCA_050743965.1 Acidimicrobiales bacterium | reverse complement strand
CGCCACGCCGCATCGACCCCGCCCCGCCACGCCGCATCGACCCCGCCCCGCCCCGGCGCACCGACCCCGCCCCGCCCCGGCGCACCGACCCCGCCGGGCTCCGGCGCACCGACCCCGCCGGGCCGCGACGGGGAAGGCACCGGGGGCGACGGCCGCCGACGTCAGCCCGCCGCGCCGACCCCCGCCGCGCCTGCCGCGGTCGCCGGGACCGCCGGTGGCGCGAAGGTCGGTCGCAACGACCCGTGCTGGTGCGGGAGCGGCAAGAAGTACAAGTTCTGCCATGGCGCCGCCTGACGGCGCCGCGGCCGGGTCGGAGCGAGACTTCACCGCCGAGCTGGCCGAGCTGGACGCCCGGGTCAATGAGGCGGAGGGCTACCTGCGCATCGCCGACCTCCGCCACCGCAAGGCCGAGCTGGAGGAGCAGGCGGCGCGGCCCGACCTGTGGGACGACACCGACCGAGCCCGGGCGGTGACCACCGACCTCGGACGGGTGGCCGACGTGGTCGACCGCTTCGACGCCCTCCTCGCCGCCCTCGACGAGGCCCGGGTCACCGACGAGCTGGTGAGGGAGTCGGCCGCGGCGGGCGCGCCCGACGAGGGCTTGGGCAAGGAGCTGGTCGACGCGGTGGGGTCCCTGCTCGGTCGGGTGGCCCAGCTCGAGCTCGAGTCGCTCTTCTCGGGCGAGTACGACGACCGGGACGCCATCTGCGAGGTCCACGCCGGCGCCGGTGGCACCGACGCCCAGGACTGGTCCGAGATGCTCCTGCGGATGTACCAGCGCTGGGCGGAGCGTCGCGGCTTCACCGTGGAGGTGGACGAGGCGACGCCAGGCCAGGAGGCCGGTCTCCTGTCGGCGACGTTCATCGTGCGCGGGCGCCACGCCTATGGCCTCCTGTCGAGTGAGCGCGGCGTGCACCGGTTGGTGCGGATGTCGCCCTTCGACGCCCAGCACCGTCGCCAGACCAGCTTCGCCTCCCTCGACGTGGTGCCGTTCTTGGACGACGTCGGCGACGAGGTCGACATCGACGAGAAGGAGCTGCGGATCGACACCTACCGGTCCTCGGGTGCGGGCGGCCAGCACGTCAACAAGACGACATCGGCCGTGCGCCTCACCCACCTTCCCACCGGCATCGTCGTCGCCGTGCAGAACGAGCGGAGCCAGCACCAGAACAAGGCCAAGGCGCTGCAGATCCTGGCGGCCAAGTTGGCTGAGCGTGCCCGGGCCGACCGGCAGGCCGAGCTCGACTCGCTCGGCGGGGAGCGGACCGACAACGCGTGGGGCAACCAGATCCGCTCCTACGTGCTGGCGCCCTACCAGCTGGTGAAGGACCTGCGCACCCAGGTGGAGACGGGCAATGTCGACGCCGTGCTCGACGGGGACCTGGACGGCTTCATGGAGGCAGAATTGCGTCGCCAGCGGGGAAATCCAGCTGCCTGACCAGGGGAGACGAGAAAAGGTACTTCCCAGGAGCGGACTGGCGCTATAGGCTTTCCGCGATCCCCCTCGTCCGCCGAACCCGCGCGTAGTCAGGCCCGTCTGGACGGAGCTCTTACCGGATGATCCGCTTTCAAAACGTCACCAAGACCTACAAGAACGGCACGATCGCCCTGCGGGACGTGTCGATCGACATCGACAAGGGAGAATTCGTCTTCCTGGTCGGCGCCTCGGGCTCGGGCAAGACGTCGTTGATCCGCCTGCTCCTCCGCGAGGAGCTGCCCGACGCCGGCCGCATCTGGGAGGCCGGGCGCGACATCGTCCACCTCCCCAAGTGGCGGGTGCCCTACCTGCGGCGCAACATCGGCTGCGTCTTCCAGGACTTCCGCCTGCTGCCGAACAAGAGCGTCTTCGAGAACGTCGCCTTCGCCCTCGAGGTCATCGGTCGGCCCAAGCATGTGATCGAGGCCCAGGTGCCCCAAGTGCTCGAGCTGGTCGGCCTGGCCAAGAAACGCGACAACCTGCCCCACGAGATGTCGGGCGGCGAGCAGCAGCGCGTCGCCGTCGCCCGGGCTTTCGTCAACCGGCCACTCATCCTCCTCGCCGACGAGCCGACCGGGAACCTCGACCCGAACACGAGCCAGGGGATCATGCAGCTGCTGGACCGAATCAACCGGACCGGGACCACCGTCGTCGTCGCTACGCACGACGAGGTCCTGGTGAACTGGATGCGGCGCCGGGTGATCGAGCTCGACCACGGGACGGTCGTGCGCGACCAGGCCCGCGGCGTCTACGGCATCGACGGCTCCGTGCCCGCACCGCCCCCCGGCGGTAGCCGGGCACCGGCCGCGGCCGCGCCGGCCGGGCCTGGGTCGGGCCCGGCCCACCGGCGCGGCAGCCGGGGGGTGGTCGAGGGGGGTCGCCGGGTCGGTTCGCGCCGGACAGCCTGATGCCCGTCCCGACGGAGTACATCGCACGCGAGACGGCGTCCAATCTCTGGCGCAACCGGCTCATGACGTTCGCCGCGGTGCTCACCGTGGCGGTGTCCCTCACCCTCGTCGGCGCCACCCTCGTGCTCAAGCAGGGCGCCGCCCAGGCCGAAGTGGACTGGCAGCGCGGCACCCAGGTCACCGTGTGGATGAAGCCGCACGCCACCTCGTCGGAGACCAAGGCGATCGGCACGCAGCTCCACACGCTGTCGTACGTCCAGGGCTGCGTCTTCCGGGGGCACCAGTACGACTACAACGAAGCGGTCAGGCTCCTCGGGACAACGTACAAACAGGCCAACGTGACGCCGGCCGGGACCCCGACCTCATGGCGGTGCACGCCCCACCGCCTCCAGGACGCCACAGCGGTGGTGAATAAGTTCAAGGGCCAGCCAGGTGTCCAGAGCGTGCTGACGCCCAAACAGCAGATCCACAACGAGGAGGAGGTCATCAACATCCTCCAGATCGTCTTCCTCGTGGTGGCGGCGGTGCTCCTGATCTCGGCGGCCGTCCTCATCCTCAACACCATCCGCATGGCGATCTTCGCCCGGCGCCGCGAGGTGTCGGTGATGAAGCTGGTAGGGGCGACGAATTGGTTCATCCGGCTGCCGTTCATGTCGGAGGGGTTGGTGCAGGGCCTGCTCGGATCGGGCGTGGCGGCCGGTGTGGTCTACGCCCTCCACGTGGTGCTCAACGACCTGGGCAACCCGGCCACCCATCCGGCGGGCTCGCTGCTCACCCAGATGCGGCTGACGGGCTGGGACATGTTCATCACCGACGCCGTGATCGTCGTGGTCGGGATGCTGATCGGGACCATGGGCTCCGCCCTGGCCATCCGTCGCTTCCTCGACGTCTAGTCGAGCTCGAGGGATCTCAGCGGGGCGACCACCACCGCCAGCGGCGCACGTCGACCCGCACCACCGGGCCCTCGGGGGTCGCCGCCCTGTAGGCGGGGTAGCGCGCCGCCAGGGCCGCCAGCCCGGGAGCCGCCCCGGCGCCTGCCACGACCGCCGCCACCCCGTCGGCCCGCACCCACCACAGCTGGTCCCAGTCGTCGTCGTAATGGTCGACCAGGAGGCTGACCCGCGGCTCGGCGGCGATGTTCTCCAGACGCCGGAGGGATCGGTGGCGCTTGGGCTTGGCGTCGACTGCCCACCACACCACGTCGCCGTCGAGGACGAAGGTCACCGGGACGAGATGGGGCGCTCCGTCGGGCGTGACGGTGGCCAGCCGGGCCACCGGGGCGTCGGCGAACCGGTGTCGGGCCTCGTCCTCGCCATGGATGCCGCCGCGGCCAGCGTGCCCAGTGGCGCCGTCACCGTCACGGTCGGCTGCGCCGTCGCCGCCGGCCGCGTCGTCCACCGTCAGGGCGCCACCCGGGCGAGCAGCTCGGCGTCGCGGTCGAGCAGGGGCAGGACCTCGTCCGCACCGGCCGGAGGCAGGCTGAGCAAGGCCCGGGTAACCCCGATCTCTGCCAGCCGCTCGAGCGCCTCGGGTTTGCGCGCGGCGCCGAACACGGTGACGGGGACCGGCCCGCGCCCTGCCGCCGCCGCCCGGTCCCCGAGCTCGGTGACCTGCCGGGCGAACCGGTCGAGGTCGCCGATGCGCAGGGGCATCCACTCGTCGCCGATGGCCAGCACCCGGTCGAGCACGGTGGGCCCTCCCCCGCCCACCAGCACTGGCGGGTGGGGGCGCTGGACCGGCTTCGGCCAGCTCCACAGCGGACCGAAGTCGACGAACCGCCCGTGGTACTCGGCCTCGTCCTGGGTCCAGATCGCCTTCATGGCCTCGACCCGCTCGACGAGCAGGTCCGTCCGCGTCCTGGGATCGGTGCCGTGATTGGTCATCTCCTCCCGGTTCCACCCGAGCCCCACCCCGAGCAGGAACCGCCCGCCGCTCAGGACGTCGAGACTCGCCACCTCCTTGGCCAGGACGAGGGGGTCCCGCTGGACCACCAGGCAGATCCCCGTCCCGAGCCGCAGGCGCTCGGTCGTGGCCGCCACCGCCGCCAGGGCAACGAACGGGTCGTGCGTGTGCCGGTACTCGTTGGGGAGCTCGGACCCGCCCGGCCACGGGCTCTGCCGTGTGGTCGGGATGTGGGTGTGCTCGGGGAGGAACAGCGACTCGAACCCCCGCTCCTCGATCGCCCGCCCCAGGGCCACCGGCCCGATGGCGTAGTCGGTCGGGAACATGGTGTGCCCCAGGTCCACGGTTGGCCCCTTTCGGTCGCGGTGCCGGTGGGAGGGTACGCCGGCCGGGGTGCGCGCTGCGGAGTCCACCGTAGAGGGAGTCCGCGCCCGGCGGCGGCTCGTCGGCGCGGCGGCTTGCACCGGGGTCGCTCGGGGGTCGGTCGGTGCGGGACAGAGCCTTCCCGCCGGGGCCCCAGTGGCTCCGCCGCCTTTCCCGGACGGGCCCCTTCCCGGTCGGGTCCCTTCCGGTCGGGCCACCGGCCCCTCGCTCGTCCGGCCCGGCGATGATCCCGTGCGGGCCACCTGCTCGCATGCACAACCGTTCCTCGCCGCCGGCCCCCACGACCGGTGCCCGCGCCGGAGCCGAGACACA
>JBOGGF010000201.1:0-1624 GCA_050743965.1 Acidimicrobiales bacterium | reverse complement strand
AGTGCACGTCGGCCAGGAGCACCACCGGGAACTGCCACACCGAGCGATCGAGCCCGGCCGCGGTCAGCTCGTCGCGGGCGGTGGCGTCGGCCTGGCGCAGCAAGGCCAACCGCTCGGCGGTCACCTCCCCGACGATGCGGATGGCCAACCCGGGCCCGGGGAAGGGATGGCGCCACACGATCTTCTCGGGCAGTCCCAGTTCGAGCCCCAGCGCCCGCACCTCGTCCTTGAAGAGGGCGCGCAGCGGTTCGACCAGGCGGAAGCCCAGGTCGGCGGGCAGTCCGCCGACGTTGTGGTGGGACTTGATGGTCGAGCCGCCCGAGCCGTCGCCCGACTCGACGACGTCGGGGTACAGGGTGCCCTGCACCAGGTGCTCGGGACCGCCGCCCTCGCCCGCGACCTCGAGCGCCGCGTCCTCGAACGCCCGGATGAACTCCCGCCCGACGATCCGGCGCTTCTCCTCCGGGTCCCGCACGCCCGCCAGGGCGTCGAGGAACTGCTTCTCGGCGTCGACGGTCTCGAGTCGGATGCCGGTTGCCTGGACGAAGTCGCGCACCACCTGCTCGCGCTCGCCCTGGCGTAGGAGACCATGGTCGACGAAGACGCACGTGAGCCGGTCACCGATCGCCCGGTGGACGAGGGCGGCGGCGACGGCGGAGTCGACCCCGCCCGACAGCCCGCAGATGGCTCGCCCGTCGCCCACCTGCTGGCGGACGGTGGCGATCGCCTCCTCGAGCATGTTGGCGGTCGTCCACGCCGGGGCGATGCCGGCCGCCCGGTGGAGGAACCGCTCGAGCACCTCCTGACCGTGGGCGGTGTGCACCACCTCGGGGTGCCACTGGACCCCGCACAGCCGTCCGGACTCGTCCTGGAAGGCGGCGATGGGCGTCTCGTCCGTCGAAGCAGTCGCCCGGAAGCCCTCGGGCGCCCGCACCACGGCGTCGGCGTGGGACATCCACACCTCCTGGGCCTCGGGCTGGCCGCCGAACAGCTGGGCCGTGCCGTCCAACCGGGCGCGGGTCCGGCCGTACTCGCGCCGGTCGGTGCGCTCCACCGTCCCACCCAGGGCTTCGGCCATCGCCTGGAAGCCGTAGCAGATGCCGAGCACGGGCACCCCGGCTCGCAGCAGGTCCGGGTCGAGGCCGGGGGCGCCGGGCTCGTAGACGCTGGCGGGTCCGCCGGAGAGGATGACGGCCGCCGGCCTCCGGGCCAGGATGTCGGCCACCGGAGTCGTGTGGGGGACGATCTCGCTGAAGACCAGCGCCTCGCGCACCCGCCGGGCGATCAGCTGGGCGTACTGGGCACCGAAGTTGACGACCACGACCGGCGCGGGGTGCGCCGGTGACGGCGGTGCCGTGCTCATCCAGGGAGTATCACAGACGCGTCAGCCCCCAACGGGGCACTGGGTCCCGACGGTCCTCAACCGTACGGGCCCGACGGCTCGACCCCGCCCGGCGCCTCGGGTGGGCTCAGGCGAGCGACCGGAGCACGGCGGCATCGCCCTGGCCGCCCCCGCCGCACAGCGCCACCGCAGCCAGGCCGCCACCCCGGCGCCTGAGCTCGCACAGGGCGGTCAGGGCGAGGCGCGTGCCCGACATGCCGACGGGGTGGCCGAGCGCGATGG
>JBOGGF010000200.1:0-6649 GCA_050743965.1 Acidimicrobiales bacterium | reverse complement strand
GGGCGCCCGTCGCCCGCCGCCCCGGTCGAAGGCGGCGACGGGGGGCCGCGACCGTTTTGCCGACGACAACGACGGAATGCCATGATGTCGGGCGTGTTCAGCCACCACCTCGCCGACCCGCTGGTCCGGGCTGCCCGGGCGGCCGGCGCAGGCGCGCACCGACCCGCGTGATCGCAGGAGCTCGGGTTGAAGTATTCCTCTCCCGCACTGTCTGACGCGGCACGGGTATCCCATGGCGGACCGTTCTCCGACCCCGGCCGCCGGGGACGGCCCGGAGAAGCGTCCTCCCACGCTGGGAGACCTGTTCTGGGTGGGCACGGCGTCCGCCGTCTCGGTTATCGGGGCGGCGGCCATCGGGTACGGACTCGACGCGGCGTTCGACACCACCCCGTGGCTCACCCTGGCCGGGCTGGCCTTCGGCGTGACCTCTGCCGTGCTGCTCGTCGTGGCCCAGATCCGCAAGTTCCTCTAGGCTCCCTCGGCCGGCCGTCGGTCGGGACGCGACAGGAGGGGTAGCGCCGAAGTGCTCGACTTCGACCGGTTCTCACTGCCCGACCTTGCGAGAGTGTCTCGCCGCACGATGCTGGGCGCCCTGATCGTCGGGGCTGTGGGCCTCGTCGTGTGCCTGGTCTTCAGCCAGCCGTGGGCCGGGCTCGGCCTATGCGTCGGCGTGGCCCTCGGCATCTCCAATTTCCGGATGGTGCAGCGCTCGGTCGTGAAGGTGGGCGAGCGCATGCCTGCCAGCACGCGGCGGCCGCTGGCGATGAACACGATGGGCCGCATGGCCGTGATCACGGTGGTGGCGCTGGGGCTGCTCTTCGTGCTCCCGCCGCTCGGCTTCGGCCTCCTCGGCGGCCTGGCGTTGTTCCAGTTCGTCCTCCTGGGCAACGTGACCCGTTCGATGCTGCGGATGAGCCGGGCTCCAATCGCCGAGCCGCCGGACGCCGGGCCGGCGATCGACCGTCCGCGTCCGGTGATGGAGGTCCCCGACGACGGGCGTGGAGACGGGTGGGGACCGGCCTGATGGGAGGACTGCTCATGCTGCCGGCGCACCGGTTGGCGGTCAACATCACGGTCGGCGATCATTACGTCACCAAACTCGGACCGTTCACGCTCAATCTCGACACCATCTGGTACACGGGGGTGGCGCTGGCGGTCGTCGTTGCCGTATGCGTGCTGGTCCGGCGGCAGGCGACCAGCGGCGTCCCCGGTCGCCTGCAGCTGGCGTTCGAGACGGGCGTCCAGGCCGTCACCCGGCAGGTCGAAGGCTCGATCGGTCCTCGGGGACGATCCATCATCCCGCTGGCTATGGCCCTCTTCCTCTTCCTCTTCGTGGCCAACAGCTTCGAGCTGTTCGAGTTGGGCTCCAAGTACGAGTGGCTTTCGATGCCGACCGCCGACATCAACCTGCCTCTGGCCTTGGCGGTGTTCGTGATCGCGCTGGTGCACATCGCCTCCATCCGCGCCCGCGGGGTCCGTGGCTATTTCCGGCACTACCTCTTCCAGCCCTTCCCGAAGTGGATGATGCCGTACAATCTCTTTATCAATGTCGTAGAGGAGGGTGCCAAGCCCATCACGCTGGCGCTCCGGCTCTTCGGTAACATGTTCTCCGGGCTCCTCATGGTGACGCTGATCGCCGCCCTGGCCGCCTGGAACCTCGGGCCGGTCCCGATCGGTGACGTCTTCACCTTTCTGTTCGACGTCATCTGGAAGATCTTCGACTCCTTCATCATCGGGGCGATCCAGGCCTTCATCTTCGCCCTGCTGACCATCCTGTACTTCGATACCGCCATGACCGCCGAGCACGGACCGACCAAGCAGCGGACCCTCACCGCCGAGCCCTGACCCCCGAGCACCGGGCGGCGCCGCCACCGGAGCTCCCGATATCTTCCTTCGACACCAATGACAAAGGAGAAGTGACCAGCAATGGCAGCAGACACGACGCAGCAGGCAATACAGCTTGCCGGCGCCATGGTCGGCGGAGGCCTGGCCCTGGGCGGCGGTGCCGTCGGGGCGGCCATCGGTGACGGCCTCGCCGGGAGCCAGACCATCGCCGGGGTCGCCCGGCAGCCGGAGGCCCAGAGTCGGCTCTTCACCATCATGTTCCTGACCGTCGGGCTGGTTGAGGCCATGTACTTCATCAACCTGGCCTTTACCGCCCTCTTCATCTTCGTTCTCTACAAGAAGTAGGGCGCGTGGCGGTCCGGGTGCACAGCGGCGGCGCTCGGGTCACGAGACACGAGGTACGACTTCATGCTCCTTGCAAGTAACTTCCTGGTTCCGAACGCGACGTTCATCGTCGAGCTGATCGCCTTCCTGGTGATCCTCTTCGTGGTCGGCCGCTATGCGTTGCCGACCCTCAACAAGATGCTCGCCGAGCGCCAGGAGACCATCAGAGCGGAGCTGGCCGCGGCCGACGAGGCGAGGGCCGCCGCGGCGGCGGCGGACGTCGAGCGGCGGACCGAGCTCGATCACGCCCGGCACCAGGCTCGGGAGATCGTCGAGCAGGCCCAGCGCACCGCCGAGCGGCTGGCGGAGGAGGCGCAGGCTCGGGGCCAGGCCGAGCACGACCGGCTGGTGTCGAGCGCCGAGGCCGAGGTGCGCCTCGCCCGCCAGCGGGCGCTGGAGGAAGCGGCCCAGCGGTTGGGCGAGGTGGTCGTCGAGGTGGTCGAGCGGATCATCGGCCGGGAGATGGACGCCGCCGCCCACCGCGACCTCATCGACGAGGCGGTGGATGCCCTGGCCCGGGACACCGGGGCTGCCGGCGCCGCCGTCGCCGGCGCCGGGAGCGGAAGCTCGCAGTGAACCCCGCCCTGCAGGGCTACGTCGCCGCCGTGCTCGAGCGGGCGCCCGCCGGCGAGCGCGCCCGCCTGGCCGACGAGCTCGCCGCCATCGACCGGCTGCTCACGACCAACGCCGACCTGCGCACCGCCATGACCGACGTCGCCGTCCCGGCGGCGGGCCGGCGCGCCGTCCTCGGCGACGTGCTCGAGGGGAAGGTCTCGGCGCCGGCGCGCCAGGTCGCCGCCTTCGCCGCCGGTGCCGTGCACGGCCAGGAGGTGCCGGGCGCCCTGGCCTGGGTGGCCCATCGGGCCCGGCAGCTGTCCGAGGGGCGCGAGCCGCACGAGGAGGCGCTCGGCCACCGGGCGGCGAGGGAGCGGGTGGGTGGCTTCGCCACCGCCGTGTTCGAGGAGCTGGCGGCGTCCGACCTCGAGGAGGTGGAGGACGAGCTGTTCCGGTTCGCCCGCACGGTCGCCGATGCCTCCGCCCTGCGGTCGGCGCTGGTGGACCGGGACCTCCCGATCGACGCCCGCCAGGGCATCGTCACCGACATGCTCGAGGGCAAGGTGCGCCCGGCCATGCTGCGGCTCGTCCGCTACGCCGTCGCCGGCGGACGGGCCCGCGATTTCGCCGGTACGCTCGCGTGGCTGGTGGAGCGCACGGCCGAGGCCCGCGGCTGGCGGGTGGCCCGGGTGCGCGCCGGCCAGGACGTCGATGTCGACGAGCGGCACCGCCTGGAGGAGACTCTGTCGCGGCTGGCCGGCTCACCGGTCGAGCTCCAGGTCTCGGTGGAGCCGGACCTGCTCGCCGGGGTCAACGTCGAGATCGGCGACCTCCAGCTGGACGCCACGGCCCGCGGGCGCCTGGAGCGTCTGCGGGAGCACGTGATGGCCGGGGGATGGCAGGACCGGGAACGCCCCGTGCGAGGCCGTCCAGAGGGAGCAGAGTGATGGCAGAGCTGACGATCGACGCCGACGAGATCACTGCGGCGTTGCGCCGTCACGTGGCCGAGTACGTCCCGACTGTCGGGGCGGAGCAGGTCGGGCGGATCGTTGAGGTCGGCGACGGCATCGCCCGCGTGTCGGGCCTGCCCGGCGCGGCGGTCAACGAGCTGCTCGAGTTCGAGGACGGCACCCTGGGCCTGGCCCTCAACCTCGATGAGGACAGCATCGGTGCCGTCGTCCTCGGTAACGTTGACAGCCTGGAGGAGGAGCAGATCGTCCGGGCGACCGGGCGCATCCTCTCCGTCCCGGTGGGCGACGCCCTACTCGGCCGGGTGGTCGACGCCCTGGGCGAGCCGATCGACGGCAAGGGCCCGGTGGCCACCGAGGAGTCGCGCCGGATGGAGGTGCAGGCTCCCGGCATCGTCGGTCGCCAGCCGGTGAAGGAGCCGATGCAGACCGGCATCAAGGCCATCGACGCCATGACCCCGATCGGGCGGGGCCAGCGGGAGCTCATCATCGGCGACCGCAAGACGGGCAAGACCACCGTCGCCGTCGACACGATCCTCAACCAGCGCGACACCGGGGTGAAGTGCATCTACGTGGCCATCGGCCAGAAGAACTCCTCCGTCGCCCAGACGGTGAGCACCCTCGAGGCCCACGGCGCGCTCGCCTACACGGTCGTGGTCGTGGCGTCCGCCGGGGACCCGGCGCCGTACAAGTACCTCGCCCCCTACTCGGGTTGCGCCATGGGGCAGCACTGGATGGAGCATGGCGAAGCCGCCCTCATCGTCTACGACGACCTGTCCAAGCAGGCCGAAGCGTACCGGCAGGTCTCCCTCCTCCTCCGGCGCCCACCGGGCCGTGAGGCCTACCCGGGTGACGTCTTCTACCTCCACAGCCGGCTCCTCGAGCGGGCGGCGAAGCTTTCCGACGAGCTCGGGGGCGGGTCGTTGACGGCGCTGCCGATCATCGAGACCAAGGCCGGCGATATCTCGGCCTACATCCCGACCAACGTCATCTCGATCACCGACGGCCAGGTCTTCTTGGAGTCCGACCTCTTCTACGCCGGCGTCCGCCCCGCCATCAACGTCGGCAACTCGGTGAGCCGGGTCGGCGGCTCCGCACAGATCCGGGCGATGCGGTCGGTCTCGGGGACGCTGAAGCTCGACCTGGCGCAGTTCCGGGAGCTCGAGGCGTTCGCCACCTTCGGCTCCGAGCTGGACCGGGTCTCCCAGGC
Source organism: Acidimicrobiales bacterium (assembly GCA_050743965.1). Taxonomy (GTDB): domain Bacteria; phylum Actinomycetota; class Acidimicrobiia; order Acidimicrobiales; family RAAP-2; genus DAHUZJ01. The sequence goes on along the minus strand of JBOGGF010000200.1, from coordinate 1,687 downwards.
GCAGCTCGACCGCGGTTACCGGCTGACCGAGCTGCTCAAGCAGCCGCAGAACGAGCCCGTCCCGGTCGAGGAGCAGGTGGTCGTCATCTACACCGGCACGCGCGGCTGGGCCGACAAGGTCCCGGTGGGCGAGGTGCGGCGGTTCGAGACCGAGCTGCGTGAGTTCATGCGGGCCAACCATCCCGAGTTCATGGGGTCGATCCGCGAGACCGGCAAGGTGCCCGAGGAGTCGGAGCTGGACAAGGCGCTCCAGGCGTTCCTCGACGGCTTCGACACCGGCGAGGGCGACTGACCGGTGGCCGGTGGCCAGGAGCGGGTGCTGAAACGCCGCATCCGCAGCGTCCAGTCGACGAAGAAGATCACCAAGGCGATGGAGCTCATCGCCGCCTCCCAGATCGTCCGGTCCCTCAACCGGATGACGGCCAACCGCCCCTACCGCGCGGGCATGGCCCGACTTGTGGTGGAGGCGGCGAAGGGTGATCCCACCGCTGCGGCCAAGCTGCTGGGTGAGCCGGAGCAGCGGCAGAACGTCGCTGTCCTGGCGATCGTCGCCGACCGGGGCCTGTCCGGGCCGTACAACTCATCCGTGTTGCGCGCCACCGAGCGCCTGCTTGCCGACCTCGGCCGGGAGGGGGTGAGCGCCCGGCTGTTCACCGTCGGCAAGAAGGCGCAGTCCTACTTCCGCTTCCGTAACCAGGACGTCGAGCGGGCGTTCACCGGCATCAGCGAGCGCCCGACGTTCGGCGATGCCAGGACGGTGGCGGCCGTCATGTCGGCGCCGTTCACGGCCGGGGAGGTGGACCAGGTGCTGCTGGTGTCCACCCGCTACCGGTCGGCCGGCAGCCAGGTGGTCGAGACCCACCAGCTGCTGCCCCTGCCGAACCCCGAGCCCGAGCAGGCCGGCGGCGAGGACCTCGTCGCCGGCTACACCGAATTCGAGCCGGACGTCGAGACCCTCCTGGCCGAGCTCGGCCCCAAGGCGGTCGAGTCGGAGGTGTTCACCGCCCTACTGGAGGGGGCAGCGGCATTCTTCACCGCACAGCAGCGGGCGATGGCGGCCGCCAGCGACAACGCCGACGAGCTGACCCGGAGCCTCACCCGGATCATGAACCGCGCCCGCCAGGACGCCATCACGACCGAGATCATGGAGATCGTCGGCGGAGCGGAGGCGCTCCGCCAGTCGAAGGGAGCCTGATGACCCTCACTGCACCTGAGGCCGCGACGGCCGGTGCCCCGCCGCTCGAGGACGGTCGCGTCGTGGCCATCGCCGGACCGGTGATCGACGTGGAGTTCCCGCCCCACGCCCTGCCCGAGATCAACCACGCTGTCCAGGTCGACCTCGAGCTCGAGGGCCAGAAGGTCACGGTGACGGCCGAGGTCGCCCAGCAGATCGGCGAGGGCCGAGTTCGGTGCATCTGCATGCGCCCGACCGACGGCTTGGTGCGCGGCGCTCCGGTGCGCAACACCGGCGCCGGGCTCACCGTCCCGGTCGGGGACGCCGTCCTCGGCCACGTGTTCAATGTGCTGGGCGTGCCGCTCGACGCCGAGGACATCGGGCCGGTGGCCGAGCGGTGGGAGATCCACCGGCCGGCGCCCGACTTCGACCAGCTCGAGCCCCGGCGCAACATGTTCGAGACGGGCATCAAGGTAATCGATCTGCTCGAGCCCTACGTGCAGGGCGGCAAGA
>JBOGGF010000199.1:0-1860 GCA_050743965.1 Acidimicrobiales bacterium | reverse complement strand
ACGCCGGGGCGGCGAGCGCCGCCGGGGCGGCGAGCGCCGCCGGCGCGGCCAACCCGACCAACCTCCGCCGGGCGACGGTGTGGATGGCCACGGGGACCGGCGTCTCGCGCCTCACCGGGCTGCTCCGGGTCATCGCCCTGGCGTACGCCCTCGGCTACCACCACCTGGCCGACGCCTACAACCTGGCCAACACCACGCCCAACATGCTCTACGACATCGTGCTGGGCGGCGTCCTGTCGGCGACGTTCATCCCCGTGTTCGTGGACCGCCTCGCCACGCGCTCCGAGCGGGAGGCGTGGCGGGCCATCTCGTCGATCATCACCCTCTCGGTCGTCGTGCTCGCCGTCATGACGGCCCTCTTTTGGGTGCTGGCCCCAGAGGTCATCTCGGCTTTCACCGTGCTGGGCGGGACGTCTGGCCACGCGGGAGGTCTCACCGCTGAGAAGGCGGTGGCCACGTCGCTGCTGCGGTGGTTCGTCCCCCAGGTCGCCCTCTACGGCCTCCTCGCCCTAGCCGAGGCCCTGCTCAACGCGCGACGGCGGTTCGCCGCCCCGATGTGGGTCCCCATCGCCAACAACCTCGTGAGCATCGGGGTGCTGCTGTGGTTCCACGCCCTCGTGCCCAACTTCCCCTCCGTGGCCAAGGCGCAGGTCCACTCGGGCCAGATCGTGCTGCTGGGCCTCGGGACCACCCTTGGCGTGGCCCTGCAGGCCGCACTGCTCCTCCCCCACCTGCGGGGCATCGGGCTGTCTCGCCTGCGCTGGCGCTGGGACCCGCGCCACGAGGCCGTCGCCACGGTCATGCGCCTCGGCAGCTGGACCTTCGGCTTCGTCGTGGCCAACCAGGTTGCGCTGTACGTGGTCCTCGCCCTGGCCGTCGGTGGGCCGGGGACAGACCCGGTCTCCTCCTACACTTACGCCTACACCTTCATGCAGCTGCCGTTCGCCGTGGTGGCGGTGTCGATCATGAGCGCGGTGACGCCCGAGCTGTCCGAGCGCTGGGCGACGGGCGACCTGGCCGAGTTCCGCCGTCGGCTGGCCGGGGGCCTGCGCGCCACCCTGGCGGCGATCCTCCCGGCCGCCGTCGGGATGTTCCTCCTCGCCCGGCCGGCCGCCGCCCTGCTCCTCGGTCACGGCTCGACCCCGGTCACCGGGACCGAGGTCACCGGGGCGTCGCTCGCCATGTTCGCCCTGGGGCTCCCGGGCTTCTGCACCTTCCTCTACGTCATACGGGTCCTCCAGTCGATGCAGCGGCCCAAGATCGCCTTCTGGCTCTACCTGCTCGAGAACGGCGTGAACGTGATCCTGGCGGTCGCCCTGGTCCACCCCCTCGGCGTCCGGGGCCTGGCCCTGTCCCTCTCGATCGCCTACACCGTCGGCGCCGTCGCCGGTCTTGCCGTGCTGCGCCGCTGGCTGGGCACGCTGGGCGGCGACCGGACCTGGTCGCCGTTGCGCCGGGTGGCGCTGGCCAGCGCCGTGATGGGCGCGGTGGTGCTCGTCGTCTCGAACATCTCGGGCGCGGAGCACGGCCTGGGCCTCCTCGTGCGGGTCGTGGGGTCGATCGTCGTGGGCGGCACCGTCTACGCCGCCGCGGCCACCCTGCTCGGCGGGCGCCACCGCGGCCTGAGCCTTTGGCCCGAGCTCCCCGACGGCGCCACCGACCGCCCGGCCCACGGTGGACCGACGCGACGCGCGGCGCCCAGCGGCCGGCGGGATGGGGCGGGCCTCGGGACCGGTGAGGTCGACAGGGGCGGGCCGCCGAGAGGCACCGGGGCGGGCACCGTGCGAGTGGGCGGCACCTCCTCCCCCGACCCCACCCGCTCGCCGGGCGGCACCCCGTCCCCGGGCGGCACCGTGCGTC
>JBOGGF010000198.1:0-6584 GCA_050743965.1 Acidimicrobiales bacterium | reverse complement strand
GCCCCGGCCTCGTCGTCAGCCGCTTGCTCGGTCCCCTCGGACCGCCGCCGCACCAGACGGCGGCGGGCGCGCGTCGGCCGGGCCTCCGGCGCCGCTCCGCCCTGCGGGCCGCCGTCCCCTGCGTCCTCGAGCTCGCGCTGGCGCAGCACGGTCAGCAGCCGCGCCACCTCGCGCCGCACGTGGCCGATCCGGGCGTTGTTGTCCAACTGGCCGGTCGCCAGCTGGAAGCGGAGGTTGAACAGCTCCTGGCGGGACTCGGCCAGCCGCTCCTCCAACTCGCTCGTGGCCATGCCGGCCAGCTCCGAGACGGCCATCAGACCTGGACCTCCGCCACACCGTGGGTGCCGGGGCGCACGACGAAGCGGGCCTTCATCGGCAGCTTCTGGATGGCGCGCTCCATGGCCGCCCGGGCCAGCTCCGGGTCGACGCCCGACAGCTCGAACAGCACGCGCCCGGGCTTCACCACGGCCACCCAGTGCTCCGGGTTGCCCTTGCCCGACCCCATGCGGGTCTCCGCCGGCTTCTGGGTCACGGGCTTGTCGGGGAAGACGCGGATCCAGATCTTCCCGCCACGACGGACGTGGCGGGTCATGGCGATACGGGCCGCCTCGATCTGGCGGGCGGTCAGCCACCCGGGCTCGGTCGCCTGGATGCCGAAGTCGCCGAAGGTCACTGCGCTCCCGCCCTTGGCGGTGCCGGACAGCCGACCGCGCTGCTGCTTGCGGTGCTTGACCTTGCGGGGCATGAGCATGGCTCAGTCCACCTCCCGGCGGAAGTGGGGCGCCTCGTGGTGCTGGTGACGGCTCCGGCGCTCCATCTCCTCGTCCTCGGCCAGCCGGCGCTCGAGCTCGTCGGGCTCGGGCGGCTGGGCGATGAGGTCGGCGGGCGGCACCTCCGACGTCTCGGTGACCTCGGCGCCGTCGACGCCGCCGGGCTCGGTGACCTGCTGCTCCGGTGATGCCGGCAACTGCCCGGTGGCCTCGGCCGCCACACCCTCGTCGGTGTGATCGACGACGGCGGCGACGTCGTCGGTGGCCGGTCCCCGCGGGCTGTCGGTGACCGTGGCCACGCCCGCCGGGCCGCCCTCGGGCCCAGGACCGGGGACCGGCCCCGTCTCGGCTACCGGGGCGACTTCCGCCGGCACGACCTCGGCCGGCTCAGGGACCTCGGCGACCTCGACCGGCTCGGCGACCTCGACCGGCTCAGCCCGCCCGGCGACCTCGACCGGCTCAGCGACCTCGGCGACCTCGACCGGCTCAGCGACCTCGGCCGGGGCAGTGACCTCGGCCGCGGCTGCCGACTCGACCTGCTCGACCTGCTCAGTCTGGTCGACCTGCTCAGTCTGGTCGGCCTGCTCAGTCTGGTCGACCTGCTCTGCCTCCGGGGCGGCCTCGCCGTCGCTCACACCGGGCACCGCCTGGTCGACACGCCGCCGGCCGCCGCCAGCGGTGATCAGCCGGCGCGGGCGGCCCTGGCCGGAGGTCTCCCCCACTGCCATCGCCGCCTCGCGGTTGATCTTGTCGTCGACGGAGACCTTGTACGGAAGGATGTCGCCCTTGTAGATCCAGACCTTCACGCCGACCCGGCCCGAGGTCGTCCGGGCCTCACGGAAGCCGTAGTCGATGTCGGCCCGCAAGGTGTGGAGCGGCACCCGTCCCTCGCGGTAGGACTCCTTGCGGGCCATCTCGGAGCCGCCCAGACGGCCGGAGCACTGGACCCGGACGCCCTGGGCGCCGGCCTTCTGCACCGTCTGGATGGCCCGCTTCATCGCCCGCCGGAACGCCACCCGCCGCGCCAGCTGGTCGCAGATCCCCTGGGCGATGAGCGCCGCGTCGAGCTCGGGCTGCTTGATCTCCTGGATGTTGAGCTGGATGCGGTTCCGGAGGCCGGTGAGCTCCTCGAGCTTCTTCTTCAGCCGGTCGGCCTCGGCCCCGCGCCGACCGATGACGATGCCGGGGCGAGCGGTATGGATGTCGACGCGCAGGCGGTCCCGAGTCCGCTCGACCTCGATCCGGCTGACAGCTGCCGCCTCCAGCTGGGACATCAGGTAGTCGCGGATCTTCCAGTCCTCGACCACGAAGTCGCGGTAGTGCCGCTCCTCGAACCACCGGGACTTCCAGTCGGTGGTCACGCCGAGGCGGAACCCGTACGGGTTTACCTTCTGGCCCATCTACTTGCCCTTCCCTGCGTCGTCGCCATCGGTGTCCCCGGTCTCTCCGTCGTCGTCGGCCGTGCCCTCGGACGACAGGTCCTCGGTGGCCACCTCCTCGGCGGCCACCGTGGCCACTGCCTCCGGTGTCGTCTCGTCGGCGGCCCGCTCGGCCTCGGCCTCGACCACGTCCTCAGCCGCCTGCTCGGCCGCGGCATCGGCCACCAGGGCCGCCTCGGCCGCCGCCTCCTCCTGCGCCCGCTCTTCCTCTGCCGCCTCCTCCTGGGCGTGCCGGCGACGGGAGAGCCGCCCGGCCAGATCGGCCCGCCGACGCGACTCGGCGACCCGGCGGGACCGCTGGGCGCCCGCCACCTGACGCTGGGCCCGGCGACGGGCCAGTCGCTCCTCCGGGAGCCGGCTCACGATCACCGTGATGTGGCACGTGCGCTTGCGAATGCGCGTGGCACGGCCACGGGCCCGCGGACGCCAGCGCTTCAGGGTCGTGCCCTCGTCGGCGAAGCACGCCGACACGTACAGAGCGTCGGGTTCGAGGCCGTCGTTGTGGGCGGCGTTGGCCACGGCCGAGGCCAGGACCTTGCCGATCACCCCGGCCGCCTCCCGCGGCGTGGCCCGCAGCACCTCGGCCGCCCGATCGGCGTCCTGGTCCCGGATGAGATCGAGCACCACGCGGGCCTTCGTGGCCGACATCCGGCTGTGCCGGAGCACCGCCTTGGTACCGGGACGCTCGTTCGTCTTCACGCCCGGCATCTCATCGCCTCCCGGCGCGCTCTTGGCCGGCGTGGTACCGGAAGGTGCGGGTCGGGGCGAACTCGCCCAGCTTGTGGCCGACCATCGACTCGGTGACGTACACCGGCACGTGCCGCCGGCCGTCGTGGACGGCGATGGTGTGGCCGACCATGTCGGGGATCACCGTCGAGCGACGGGACCAGGTCTTGATGACCCGCTTCTCCCCACTGGCATTGAGAACGTCCACCTTCTTGAGCAGGTGGTCGTCGACAAACGGTCCCTTCTTCAGGCTGCGCGGCACGGTCCCGTCCTCCTGCTACCGCCGGGCGCCGCGGGTGCGCCGGCGGCGAACGATCAACTTGTCGGAATCCTTGTGGCGGGCGCGGGTGCGGCCCTCCGGCTTGCCCCATGGCGACACGGGGTGCCGGCCGCCCGAGGACTTGCCCTCGCCGCCACCCAGGGGGTGGTCAACCGGGTTCATGGCCACGCCGCGGGTCTGGGGGCGTACGCCCTTCCATCGATTGCGGCCGGCCTTGCCGATCTTCACCAGCTCGGCCTCGGCGTTGCCGACCACGCCGAGCGTCGCCCGGCAGTCGATCGACACCCGCCGCATCTCGGTCGAGGGCAGTCGCAGGGTGGCGAAGGCACCCTCCTTGGCCACCAGCTGGATGCTCATGCCCGCACCTCGGGCCAGCTTGCCCCCGCCGCCGGGCCGCAGCTCGACGCAGTGGACGACCGAGCCGACCGGGATGTAGCGCAGGGGCATGGCGTTGCCGGGGCGGATCTCTGCGCCCTGCCCGTTCTGGAGCCTGTCGCCCACCCGCACCCCGCCGGGGGCGAGGATGTAGCGCTTCTCGCCGTCCACGTAGTGGAGCAAGGCGATGCGAGCATTGCGGTTCGGGTCGTACTCGACCGCCGCCACCTTGGCCGGCACCCCGTCCTTCTCCCGGCGGAAGTCGACGATGCGGTACTGGCGCTTGTGGCCGCCGCCCCGGTGCCGGGCGGTCTTGCGCCCGGCGCTGTTGCGCCCACCGGTTCCCGGCTTGGATGCCACCAGCGACCGCTCGGGGCGGTCACGGGTGATCTCGGCGAAGTCGGCGACGGTCTGGAACCGTCGCCCGGCGCTGGTCGGCTTTCGTGCTCGGAGGGGCATGGGTCCTCAGCTCTCGAAGAGGTCGATCTTGTCGCCGGGGTGCAGGGTCACGAAAGCCCGCTTGGTGTCGGGACGCTGGCCCTTGGTGTTGGTGCGCCGGTTGCGGGTGGCCTTGCCCTTGCGGTTCAAGGTGTTCACCTTGTCGACCCGGACGCCGAAGGAGTGCTCGACCGCGTGGCGGACGTCGACCTTGGTGGCGTGGCGGTCGACCACGAACACGTACACCCGCTCGTTCATCAGGGCGTACGACTTCTCGGAGATGACCGGCTTGAGCAGCACGGTGGCGGCGTCCTTCACTGCCCGGTTACCTCCTCGGCGGTCTCGGCCCCGGCCCCGGCATCGGCATCGGCCCCGGCATCGGCCCCGGCATCGGCCTCGGCATCGGCCTCGGCATCGGCCCCGGGCAGGCTGGCATCGGTGAAGACGACCCACTCGCTGCGCAGGACGTCGTAGGCCGACAGCTCCCCGGCGAGGACCGTCTGGACCTCGGTCAGGTTGGCGAAGGACCGCTCCGCCACCGTGTCGCCCGCGCCGAGCACGACCAGCACCCGGCCGTCCAGGCCGAGGGTGTCGAGCGCCGCCACGGCGCCCTTGGTCTTGGGCTCTTCCCAACCCCACCGGTCCACCACGGCGACCCGCTCGCCGGCGGCCCGGTCGGACAGGGCCGAGCACAGGGCGAGCCGGACCATCTTCTTCGGCGTCTTCTGGCGGTAGCTGCGGGGCTTTGGCCCGAGGGCGACGCCGCCGCCGGCCCAGCTGGGCGAGCGGGTGGAGCCCTGGCGGGCTCGGCCGGTGCCCTTCTGCCGGAACGGCTTCGCTCCCCCGCCACGGGCCTCGGCCCGGGTCTTGGTCGACTGGGTGCCGGCCCGGGCGGCGGCCAGCTGGGCCGTCACCACCTGGTGGAGGACTGCCTGGTTGGGCTCGATGCCGAAGATCTCGGGCGCCAGGGTGACGGCACCGAGGTCCTTGCCCGAGGCGTCGCGGCGGACGACGGTGCGAGCCACGGGCTCGGCGCGCTCCTTGACGATGGGGGCGCCGATCACGACCGCTTCCCGTTCTTCGCCGTCGGCGACTTGACCGAGTCCCGCAGGACCACCACGGCGCCCCGAGGGCCAGGGACCGCCCCCTTCACCAGCACCAGCTCGCGGTCCGGGTCGCTGGACACCACCTCGAGATTGAGCGCCGTCACCTGATGGCCGCCCATCCGGCCGGCCATCCGGGTGCCCTTGAACACCCGGGAGGGGGTCGCGCAGGCGCCGATCGAGCCGGGCGCACGATGGTGCTTGTGGTTCCCGTGCGCCGCGCCCTGGCCCTTGAAGTTGTGCCGCTTCATGCCACCGGCGAAGCCCTTGCCCTTGGAGACGGCGATGGCGTCCACCCGTTCCCCGGCGGCCCACAGCTCCGCGGTGAGCTCCTGGCCGACCTCGAGCTCGCCGGTGTCTTCCAGCCGCAGCTCCACCAGCTTCCGACCGGGGTCGACGCCGGCCCGCTCGTAGTGGCCCAGCTCCGGCTTGGTGAGCGTGGACGCCCGCCGGAAGCCCCAGGTCACCTGGACGGCGGCGTAGCCCTCCCGTTCGGGCGTCTTGACCTGGACCACCCGCACAGGCGCGACGCGCAGCACCGTCACGGGTATCGCGCGGTTCTGGTCGTCCCATACCTGGGTCATGCCGACCTTCTCGCCGACGATCGCCTTCGTTGCCACGTCTCGCTCCCTGGGGCCGTGTGCACGGCCTCCCATGCGCACGCCAACGCTCCGTCCGGAGAATCCCGAACGGAGCGCCCGTCCTGTGTCGGCCCGAGGTCCCCGCGGCCCCATGGGGACCTCCGGGCGCTCAGGCACGTCTGCTGGATGGGCACGATCTTCCGTGCCCGGAAGGGCCGGCCGCAGTGCAAGCCCGGCAGCGGCCCGAAGAGTTATCTTACATCATCCGGCCCGAGAGCGCCAGGGGGCCGCTCGAGGCGGCCCAGGGGCCGGCCTGGTCCGGTCAGGCCGTCTGGATCTTGATCTCGATGTCGACGCCGGCTGGCAGGTCGAGCCGCTGGAGCGAGTCGACCGTCTTCGGAGTGTGCTCCACGATGTCGACCAGCCGCTTGTGCACCCGCATCTCGAAGTGCTCGCGGCTGTCCTTGTACTTGTGGGGCGACCGGATCACCGTGTAGCGGTGCTTGTCGGTCGGCAGCGGCACCGGGCCCTGCACCTTGGCCTGGGTGCGCAGCACCGTCTGGACGATCTTCTCGGTCGACTGGTCGAGGATCTCGTGGTCGTAGGCCTTCAGCCGTATCCTGATCTTCTGGCGGGGGCCGTCGGCCACGTCGTCGCTCCGTCTCTACTTGAGGATCTTGGTAACGCGGCCGGAGGCGACGGTCCGTCCACCTTCGCGGATGGCGAACCGGAGCCCCTCGTCCATGGCGATCGGCTTGCCCAGCTCCACCGTGATCTCGGTGTTGTCGCCCGGCATGACCATCTCGGTGCCCTCAGGCAGGCTGATGCTGCCCGTCACATCGGTCGTCCGGAAGTAGAACTGCGGCCGGTAG
>JBOGGF010000197.1:0-4530 GCA_050743965.1 Acidimicrobiales bacterium | reverse complement strand
TCGCGCAGGAGGCTCAGGTTGTGGGGGTTGCGCAGCCCCAACCCGCTGCCGATGGGTGAGCCGAGCGGCATCACGGCGGCGCAGCCGATCTGCTCGAGCCGCCGGGCCAGCACCGGGTCGTCGGTCGTGTACGGCAGGACGGTGAAGCCGTCCTCGACCAGCTGCTCTGCCGCCGCCAGCAGCTCCACCCCGTCGGGCAGCAGCGTGCGGTCGTCGCCGATCACCTCGAGCTTCACCCAGGACGTCTCGAACGCCTCGCGGGCGAGCTTGGCCGTCAGCACCGCCTCGGCGGCGGTGAAGCACCCGGCGGTGTTGGGCAGCACGCGGATCCCGTGGCCGGTCAGCAGGTCGAGGAGGGCGCCCCGCCCGGACGGGTCGACCCGGCGGACCGCCACCGTCGCCAGGGCGGCGCCCGACGCCGCCAGCGCTGCCTCCAAGGCGGCCAGGCTGACCATTCCGCCGGTGCCCAGCACCAGACGGGAGCCGACCGTCTCGCCGCCGATCTCCAGCGCGGCGCCTGAGGTCGCCGTCCGCTCGACCACGTCTTCGATCACCACGCGAGCGTACCTGCGGCCAGGTCGACGCCCATCCCCGTCGCCGTCGCCGACGGCCCGACTGGAGCGGCCGGCCCCGCCGGACTTAGCGTCCCTTGGATGATGCCGGGGGTGACCACACCGGGGCCGGCCACGCCGGGGGTGACCACACCGGGGCCGGCCACGCAGGGTGAGGCCACGACAGGTCCGGCCACGCCGAAGGTCGCGCTCACGATCGCCGGCTCCGACTCGGGTGGTGGCGCCGGGATCCAGGCGGACCTCAAGACCTTCGCCGCCCTCGGCGTGCACGGCACGTGCGCCGTGACCGCCGTCACCGCGCAGAACACGACGGCCGTCCTCGCCGTGGTCGCCGTGGCACCCGACATGGTCGCGGCCCAGGTGGAGGCCGTCGTCACCGACCTGGTCCCCGCCGCGGTGAAGACCGGCATGCTGGCCAACCCCGCCATCGTGGCCGCGGTCGCCGACCTGGCCGCCGCCGGCGCGCTCCCCAACCTGGTCGTCGACCCCGTACTGGTGTCGACGAGCGGGCACCTTCTCATGGACGAGGGCGGGGTCGAGGCCTACCGCGCCCTGCTGCTCCCGCACGCCACGGTGGTGACCCCCAACCTGCGGGAGGCCGCCGTGCTCACCGGTCGCCGGTTCGAGGACCTGGCGACCGTCGAGGCGATGACGGCCGCGGCGGAGGACCTACGCGCCCTCGGGTCGACCACGGTCGTGGTGAAGGGCGGCCACGCCGACGAGGCCGGGGCCCCGGGCGACGTCGGATCACCCGACGTCATCGTGGGTCCGGCGGGAGTGGTGGTGCTGCAGGCCGACCGGGTCCGCACCACCAACGACCACGGCACCGGGTGCTCCCTGTCCGCCGCCATCGCCGCCCACCTGGCGCTCGGGGCATCGCCGGTCGAGGCGATCGAACGGGCCAAGGCCCTGGTGCGGTGGGCCCTCGCCGGTGCCGCCGGGTGGCAACTGGGCGCCGGCCACGGGCCGATCGACCACTTCGGCTGGTCCGCCGCCGACCCCGGGGGGGCTACGGGACCCCCGTAGGCTGTGGGCTCGATGGGAGAGCTCGACATCGCCCCGCAACCGGGCGCCCCGCCACCGGCCGGCCCGAGCGCCGGCGGCCGACCCGTCCCGCGCCCTGGACCCGGGTTGCGCCCGGCCCTGGTCGTGGTGGGCCTCGCCGTGGTGATCCTCGTCGTGTTCGGCGTCGGCTCGGCCCTCAGCGGCAACGGCACCCACCACGGCGCCGCCGGCGCCATACCGGCCGGACCGACGCCGGTGGCGGGCACCACACTGGACGCGGTGCCGGCGGCCACGGCGCTGGCACCCATTCGCCAGCCCGGGGCTCCCCCGACCAACATCATCCGCGCCCTGGCAGTGCCGGCCGGCGCCACCCGGGTCGCCCACAGCCCGACGCGTTCGATCACACTCTTCGACGCCAACGTGCGGTTCACGGTGCCCGGCACTCAGTCCGCCGTCGTCCACTTCTACCGGACGGAGCTGGCCGCCACCGGGTGGAAGCTCACGAGCGTCGGTCCCGCCCGGGGCCAGCGCAACGCCACCGAGGTGCTGGCCCAGAAGGCCGGGACCGACGGGTGGTACTGGGAGGCGGGCGTGGTGGTCTCCCCCACCGCATTCGGTACCGGCGCCGGTTCGGCCACGACCGGCGCCACCCCGTTCGAGCTGCGCCTCTTCCAGGTCAACGACGCCAGCTGACCGCTGGCGCGGCCCCGCACCCGACCTCGTCGTCGCGGTCGGTCGCGGGTCGGTCGCGGTCGTCGCGCTCAGACGGGGACGAGCTCCTCGAGCGGCACGGACGCCGGGGGTACGACGGCGGCCTGGCGGTCCTCGACGGCGAACATCCAGCCCCAGATGAAGAAGTTCGCCGGGTAGAGCAGGTAGCCGACCCGGGTGGCCGGGGCGAAGGCCAACGCCACCAGCATCACCCAGCCGGTGAGATAGGCGACGGTCGAGGCGGTGGCCGGCGGCCGGCGGACCAGCCGGCGGACCAGGTAGGCGCCCCCCACCACCGCCACGGCGAACGGCAGGGCCCGGTGGAGCCAGGGGAACGTCAGCACCAGCAGGTGGCCCGGCAGGTTGCTGGCCGCTGGTGAGGCCACGCCCGAGAGCCCCAGCGGGAACAGGATCACGTTCGAGAAGAAGGCGCCGAGGTTCGACGCCGCGAACGGCGCCAGGACCGGGCCGGCGACCACCGCCATCCCGGCGAGCATCCAGCCCGGGGCGCGGCGGCCGTCGCGGCCACGGGCGGCGAAGAGCGCCAGGGCAGCCATGGGCCAGGCGGTGAACTTCATGGCCGAGACGATGCCGAAGACGATGCCGCTCCATCCCGGGCGGCGCCGCTGGGCGAGCACCATGGCCAGCAGCAGCAACGCCACCACCGGCATGTCGTCGCCGCCGGTGGCGAGCGGCAGCGCAGCGGTGGGCAGCACGGCGACCACCTGCAGGGCCCGGAGCCGGCGACCGCGCGGCGCGCCCGAGAGGCCCAGGGCGAGCCCGGCCACGGCCATCGTCACGATGCTGAAGAAGATCCGGGCATCGGTGAGATGGACCGGCTGGTGGGTGCTGTGCGGCAGGCCGAAGACCGCCATCAGCGGCAGGTACGGGAAGAACGACTCGAAGGCCGGCTCGCCGCGGACCGCCGACACCAGGTGATGGTCGCGGACCAGCGCGTGGTACGGGTCCTTGCCGTGGGCCAGCCGTGTGCCGGCCTGCTGGATCACCGTCACCTCGGGCTGGGCGCGGATGGCGGTCTGCCCGTTGCCGCGCTGGGCGACCTCCACGGCCAGGGGCACGAGCGTGGCCCCGACGAGCACGCCGGCCAGCACCCACACCCGTGCAGCCCGGAACCGGCGGTCCGACCGCGACGGGACCCGGCTGGTGGCACGGGCGCCGTCGTCGAGGGCGTCGATGCCGAGGGCGTCGTCGTCGAGGACATCGATCCCGGCGAGCCCCTCCGCCGCCGGCGTTCCGGGGACCGCCGCGACGGCGGTCGCCACCCCGGCGCGGCGGGCCCTCGTCAGGCGCCACCGCCACAGGACCAGCGAGACCAGGGCCGCGCCCAGGTAGGGACCGACGGCATACTGCCCCCAGACCCGGTAGAGGGGCAGAGTGGACACCGCCGCCGTGACACCAGCGAACGTGGCGGCGAGCGCGTAGAAGGTGCCGTCGCCGAGCTCGGGGGTCCAACGCAGTCGCCATGGGACAAGTCGTCGGCGCACCGCACCGGCGAGCGGTGCCCAGGCTCCGGCCAGACGGCTCGCATCCAAGGTCATGGCGCTTCCACTGTAACCCGGCAATCCCCGATGCCGGGTACCGATCTCAGGGACCGCACAGCCGGTCGACGTAGAAGTCCAGTTCGGCCCGCAGGCTCCGTTCCACCGTCTCGGCCCTCCGGAAGCCGTGCGACTCCCCGGGGAACGTCACCAGCTCGCACGGCAGCCCCTGCGCCTGCAGAGCCTCGGCCATGGCGGTGGCCTGTGCCGGCGGGACCACCGGATCGTCCAGCCCCTGGAGGAGCAGGACGGCCCCGCGCACGTCGGCCGTCCGGTGAGAGGGGGACCGGCGCCGGTACTCGTCGGCCGCCGCGGGCAGTGGGCCGACCAGCCACTCGGTGTAGTGCGCCTCGAAGTCGTGGGTGGCCGCCGCCAGGGCGAGCAGGTCGGTCACGCCATACCACGCCACGGCGCCGGCGAAGGCGTCCGACCGGACGAGGGCGCCGAGGGCGGTCAACCCGCCGGCACTGCTGCCGCGGATGGCCATGCGACGGCCGTCCACCCGGCCCTCGGCCGCCAGGGACCGGGCCGCGTCGACGCAGTCGTCGACGTCCGCCTCGCCCCACCGCCCGCCGAGCGCCCGGCGGTAGTCCCGGCCGTAGCCGGTGCTGCCGGCGTAGTCGACGGCGGCGACGGCGAAGCCGCGCGTGGTGAGGAGCTGCACCACCGGGTCGAACCCCGGC
>JBOGGF010000196.1:0-11077 GCA_050743965.1 Acidimicrobiales bacterium | reverse complement strand
CACGACGACGGCTCGACGGCGAGCAGCTCGACGCCCTCGTCGGGGACGAACGGCAACGCCAATCCTCCGAGGTTCGACCCGCCGCCGCAACAGCCGATCACGATGTCGGGCTTCTCCTCGCCGGCCGCGGCCAGTTGCTCCTTGGCCTCGATGCCGATCACGGTCTGGTGCAGCAGCACATGGTTGAGCACCGACCCGAGCGAGTAGTGCGAGTCCTCCCGTGACGCCGCGTCGGCCACCGCGTCGCTGATGGCCGAGCCGAGCGAGCCGGGGTGGTCGGGTTCGGCGACCGGCGAGGGGACGACCGAACCGCCCCAGGTCTCCATCATCACGCGCCGGTACGGCTTCTGGTCGTAGGAGGCCCGGACCATGTACACCTTGCACTCCTGGTCGAACAGCGAGGTCGCGAAGGACAGGGCGCTCCCCCACTGGCCGGCTCCGGTCTCGGTGGTGAGCCGGTTGATGCCCTCGGCCTTGTTGAAGAACGCCTGGGGCACTGCGGTGTTGGGCTTGTGGGAGCCGGCCGGCGAGACCGACTCGTCCTTGTAGTAGATGCGGGCCGGCGTCCCGAGCGCCTCCTCGAGCCGGGTGGCCCGGACCAGCGGCGTCGGCCGCCACAATCGCAGGACGTCGAGCACCGGCCCCGGGATGTCGATCGTCGGCTCGGTCGAGACCTCCTGGCCGATCAGGGCCATGGGGAAGAGCGGCGCCAGGTCGTCGGGCCCGAGAGGCTCGCGGGTGACCGGGTGCAGCGGCGGCTCGAGCGGCGCCGGCAGGTGGGGCGCCACGTTGAACCACGCCGTCGGCAGGTCGTCAGGGGGCAGGGTCCAACGCACCGGGTCCTCCTCTGGCTCTCGAAGGCTGCGTCGACGGGCCGTGGCTTCCCACACCATGCGCCGCCTCGCCGCTTCCACGCGGGCATGGCAGTAATGCCGTAACCAGCAAGTAGCCAGCAATCCGACCGTCGCACAACTGGCACCAGATCGGCAAGGCCGTCGCGATGGTCGCGGTACAAGACGGGGTACGGGCCCAGGGCGGGATTGCATCGCCGGGGGTGAGCTTCGGGCCGGTGGTGCGCCGCACGTCCGGGAGATGCCCTCTGGGGAAGGAGCGCGGTGTGGCGATGACAGGGACGATCCGACGGCGACGGCGTCGACTTCACCGGGCGGTGCCACCCCGGCCCCGGCCCGGCACCCGGCCCTACGGGGCGTCGCTGTGGCTTGCCGTCACGGTGGCGGTGGCAAGCCTGCTCGTCGCCCTGTACGTCGCCGTGGCCTACCTCATCGACCCGGGGACGGTGGCGAGCGTGGTGCTGCTGTGCGGCGGCGCCGGGTGGTTCCTCGTCGAGGGCCACCACCGCCGGTCCGCGCACCGGCGGGCACGAGCCCGGGCGGAGGCCCAGGCCCGGGCGCGGGAGAAGGGGCACGTGGCGCGGCGGCGGGTCGCCGGGCAAGCGCCGGCCGGCGGCACGGTGGGAGGGGACGGTCGGGCCGACGACGAGCGGGCGGCCTGACGGCCCGCTCAGCCGCCCGACACCGGGGGGAGCACGGCGATCTCGTCGGCCGGCGCCACGGCGTCGGCCGCGGCTGCCGGATCGCCGTTGACCCACACCTGGGACCGCTCGCACAGATCGGCGAACGCCGGGCCGAACCGGGCGGCGCCCGCCGCGACCACCTCGCCGACGGTGGTGCCGTCGAGGTCGGTCCGCGCTGCCCCGCCGGCCAGGTCCCGCGCCGGGCCAAATAGCAGGACCCGGGGCACGGCGGCCGCCTCAGCCGCCGATCATCGACATCGACCGGCGGGTGGAGGCGAACCCGGGATCGTCCAGGCCGTGGCCGGCCCGCTTGGCCCACACCGCCCGTCGCAGCACCTGCTCGATGTCCTCGTCGGAGCCCCCGTCGCGCAGCACCGCCGTCAGCGGCCGCTCGTCGTCGGAGAAGAGGCAGTTGCGCACGTTGCCGTCGGCGGTGATGCGCAGACGGTTGCAGTCCCCGCAGAACGGGCGGGTGACGCTGCGCACCACCCCGATCTCGCCTGCACCGTCGGCGAAGTGGAACCGTTCTGCCGGGGCGTGATCGTCGCCGTCGCCGTCGGTGCCGACCGGCACCAGCGGGTACCGGCGGTCGATCGCGGCGAGGACCTCCCCGCCGTCGACCACCCGGTCGGGACGCCACGAGTGGTCGGCGTCGAGCGGCATGAACTCGATGAAGCGCACCGTCCGGCCCGTCCGCCGCGCGAGCTCGGCGAAGTCGAGCACCTCGTCGTCGTTCTGGCCGGCCACCAGCACCACGTTGATCTTCAGCGGGCGAAGGCCGGCCTCCTCGGCAGCGTCCATCGCCGCCAGCACGGTGGCCAGGTCGCCGCGGCGGCGGATGGCGGCGAACCGCTCGGGCCGCAGCGAGTCGCAGCTGATGTTGACCCGGCTCAGCCCGGCGGTCGCCAGCCGGGCCGCCGACCGTCCGAGCAGCATGCCATTGGTGGTGAGGGCCACGTCGCGGTAGTCGAGGTCGGTCAGCGCGGCGACGATGTCGGGGAGCTCCCGCCGCAGCAACGGCTCGCCGCCAGTCAGGCGGACCGCGTCCACCCCGAGCCGCCGGGCGACGGCGGCCACCCGCACCAGCTCGTCGACGGTGAGCAGCTCCTGGCGGGGCAGGAACTGCATCCCCGTCTCGGGCATGCAGTAGGTGCAGCGGAAGTTGCAACGGTCGGTGACCGAGAGCCGCAGGTCGTCGTGGACCCGCCCCAGCCGGTCGACCAGCGGCCCGGTCGCCGGCATTCCCTGGGCGCCGAGTCGCCGGCGGGGGGTCGGGAGGGCGACGGTGACCGTCACGGCTCGACCGCCTCGAGGTCGTGGGCGCAGGTCCCCCAGTCCTCGCCGGCCGGCGCCTGCCCGTCGCCCGCCCACCGCTCCCGCTTCCACAGCGGGACGGTGGCCTTGACCGTGTCGATGCAGTACCGGGCCGCCTCGAACGCCTCGGTGCGGTGCGGAGAGGAGACGGCCACGGCCACGGCGTCGTCCGACACGTGCAGCCGCCCGGTCCGGTGCACGATTGCGATCCGCCCGAGCGCTGGCCAGCGCCGGCGTGCCGCGTCCGCCACCTCCCGCATGCGCCGGAGCGCGGGCCCGTCGTAGGCCTCGTACTCCAGCAGGTCGACGCCGGCCCGTCCTGGGCTGTGGTCACGCACGCAACCGCAGAACGTGACCACGGCGCCGCTCCGGGGCTGCTTCACCCAGCGAGTGAGCTCGTCCACCAGGATCGGCACCTGGCGCAGCGCCACCCACGTATCGCCGTCGGCCGGGGTGGGGCCGCCCTTCGCGGCCGCTGCGGGCCCGCCCGCCGGCCCTGGTTCCAGGCGCGTCATCGGGCGCCCCTACCCGAGCCCGTGGGGGTGAAAACGGCGACGCCGGCGGCGGCCAGCTCCTCGGGCGTGTCGGCGTCGGCGAGGTCGCCGGGAGGGACCGATGTCGGCAGGTCGTCCTCGGTGAGCCGGGCGCACTCCCCCGCACCGGGGAGACCCCGGAGCGAGCGCTTCCCCGCGGCTGCCAGCCGGACGGCGGCGGCGAGGTCGGCGGCGGCCCAGCGCGCGCACAGGGGCTGGCGGCGGCCGCCGATCACCGGCAGGACCGCCCCGTCACCCGGCCAGCGGGCCAGCAGGTCCACCACGGCGGCAGAGCACCGCGGGAGGTCGCAGGCGAGCACCACCGTCGGACCGGCCCACCCCGTCAGGGCGCGAGCAGCCGTGGCCAGCGCGGCGAGGGGCCCGGCGCCCGGAGCGTCGTCGGCGACGGCGGGCAGGCCCGAGTGGCCGGGCCCGACTTCGAGCAGCGGGCCGGTCACGGCGCCGGCGAGCATCGCTCCCAGCCGGGCCCCCATGGGGACGCCGTCGACCTCCAGTAGGGACTTGTCGGCGCCCATCCGGGTGCTGGCGCCACCGGTGAGCAGGACGCCCGCCACCGTCGCCCGCCCCGCCGTCGGGGCCCTCACGACCGGCGCTCCCACGTGCCCGTGCGGCCGCCCGACTTGTGCCACAGCGCCAGGCCCCCGACGGCGGCCCTCGGGTCGAAGGGGAGGAGCGCCATCACGAGCGAGAGCCCGGCGGCGCCGCAGGCGGTCAGCGCCTCCATCTCGACCCCGGTGCGGTCCTGCACCGTCGCCACCGCCTGGACCGAGAAACCGTCGTCGACCGCTTCGATGTCGACCCAGAGGTCGTCGAGGAGGAGCGGGTGGCACAGCGGGATGAGCTGGTAGGTCAGCTTGGCCGCCTGGATCCCGGCGACCCGGGCGGCGGCGATCGGCTCGGCCGCGTCCAGCTGGCGCATGGCGTCCCGTTCCCCCCGCACGACGCAACGGGCCACGGCCTGGCGGGCGGTCACGGGCTTGGCGGTGACGTCGACCATGCGGGCCCGACCCTGGTCGTCGAGGTGGGTCAACCGCCGCTCGTCGCGGGCCGGGGTCACGGAGCCGCCGCCCCCGCCGCCGCCGGGCCGGTGAGCCGCCAGGGCGCCGAGTAGACGTTGGCCCGCCCCTCCCGTACGAACCCGACGAGGGTCATGCCGAGGGAACGGGCCGTCCGGACGGCCAGGCTCGACGGGGCGGACACCGCCGCCACGATCGGCACGCCGGCCACCGCCGCCTTCTGGACGATCTCGAAGCTGACCCGGCCCGAGACCATGAGGACGGCTGAGTCGAGCGGCAGCCGCCCCTGCAATGCCGCCCAACCCACCAGCTTGTCGACGGCGTTGTGGCGACCGATGTCCTCCCGCACGGCGAGGAGGCGCCCGGTGTGGTCGAACAGCCCGGCGGCGTGGAGGCCCCCGGTGCGGTCGAAGACGCGCTGGCGTCTCCGCAGCCGGTCGGGGAGCCCGGTCAGCAGCTCAGCCGGAACCTGGCGGCCCTCCGGCACCGAGGGGCAGCGGTCGCGCAGGTCGTCGAGGGTGGCGGTCCCGCACACCCCGCAGCTGGCGGTGACGGTGCCGGCGCGCCGGCGGGGGGCAGCCCCGGGCACGGCCGTCGCCGTGACGGTCACCATGTTGTAGCGCTGGGGGTCGCCCTCGGGGAGGTCGCAGTAGCGCACCGCGAGCACCTCGGCGCCCGAGGCGAGCAGCCCTTCGGACAGGAGGAAGCCCACGGCCAGCTCGAAATCGTTCCCGGGGGTGCGCATCGTCACCGCCACCGGCGCCGGCTCCCCGCCCGGCGCGCCCAGCCGGACTTCCAGCGGCTCCTCGCCCACCACCTGGTCGGGACGGGTGGTGACCCTGCCGCCGGCCAGGACGGTCACCTGGACGGGCTCGACCGGCCCGGCCCGCTCGGCGAGGTCCGTCGTCACGTCGACGGACCGGCTCGTGACCCGTCCTCGGCGTCCAGCGCCGCGGCGAGCCGCCCGGCCGCCGCCTTGGCCTCCGCCGGACTGACGCCCGCCCGCCCCGCCAGCCAGGTGCTGAGGGGCGCCGCCGTGCGCTCCGAGCGGTGTGCGGCCACGCCGGCCAGTGCCAGCAATGCGTCGGTCTCCTCTGGGGTGGGCGGCTCGACCCCCAGCTCCCCGGCCAGGCGCCCCACCCACTCGGACCCGGTCATGCTCATGCCACGAATCTACCGGTCCAACAGCCCGGCGGATCGGCGCGGCGGCCTACGCTCGGTTGCCATGGGACAACGGGCGCGGGTGCTGACCGTCTCCGACGGCGTGGTCGCCGGCACGCGGGAGGACCGGTCCGGCGCCGCCCTCGTCGAGGTGCTCACCCGCGCCGGCTTCGCCGTGGAGGGACCGGAGGTCGTGGCGGACGGCGTGGCACCGGTCGCCGCTGCGCTGGGCCGTCTGGCGGAGGGGTTCGCCGGCTTGGTGGTGACGACCGGGGGGACCGGCTTCGGGCCTCGCGACCTCACCCCCGAGGCGACGGCGGCGGTGCTCGAGCGGGAGGCACCCGGGATGGCGGAGGCCATGCGGGCCGTGAGCCCGAAGGGGGCGCTGTCCCGCGGCCGGGCGGGGACGGTGGGCACGGCGCTCGTCCTCAACCTACCCGGGTCGCCGGGCGGGGCGGTCGAGTGCCTCGAGGCCGTGCTCGGGCTGCTGCCGCACGCCCTCGATCTCCTGGCCGGGGCGCGGCCAGAGGGACCGCACCGGCTGCACCACGCCAGCGACGCCACCTGATGGTCACTGCAGCGGTGAGCGGACCTTCTTGCGCCGCAGGAGCAGGTAGTCCTTGACCACCAACCAGATGGCCACGACCATGAAGACGCCGGCGAACGGGAACCACCAGTCACCGAAGATGACGCCATACCGACGATCGTCGGGATCCTCGCGTACTTCGTGTGCAAGGACCTCCAGAAGGCCCCATCCCGCCGGAGCGAGCGGCAGCCGGCCGCGGTCGAGCTCAGCCCGCAGGGGACTTACCGCGTCGTCTCGGACGGGCCGTCGCTCGACCGCGAGGAGGAGGTGCCGGCACAGACCCCGGCCGCTGTCGTCCCGACACCGGGGGACGGATAAGCCGCCTCCTCCCCCCGGGCCCACCGGGCCAGGGCCGGCGCCTCGACCGGTCGGCTGAAGTGGAAGCCCTGGGCCTCGTCGCAGCCGGCCTCGATGACCCACGCCACCTGCTCCGGGCTCTCGACGCCCTCGGCCACCACCCGCATGTCCAGCTCGTGGGCGAGGGAGGCGATCGACCGGATGACCGAGCCCCGCGACCGGGCCAGGTGGAGGAACTGGCGGTCGATCTTGACCTCGTCCACCGGCAGTGTCTCGAGGTAGGCGAGGGAGGAGTAGCCGGTCCCGAAGTCGTCGAGGCTCGAGGACACGCCCAGCTGGCGGAGCCGGGTGAGCGCGGCACTGGCCTGGGGCCGGTCGGTCACGACGCTGCCCTCGGTGACCTCCACCAGGAGACGGCTGCCCGGGACACCGGCGGCCTCGAGCCACGACGCCACCCGGTCGGCGAAGGTCGGGTCGCCGACGTCCCGGGCCGACACGTTGACGGCCACCTGCAGCTCGAGCCCGTCCTCCTCCCCCCACCGGCGCACCTGCCGGAGGGCCTCGGGAACCACCCAGTTGGTCAGCGCCCGGATGAGCCCGGTCTCTTCGGCCATCGGCACGAAGCGGTCGGGGCCGAGGAGCCCGTGACGCGGGTGCTCCCACCGCACCAGCGCCTCGACGCCGCTGACGGTCCCGGTGCGGAGGTCGATCTTGGGCTGGTAGTGGAGCAGCAGCTGCTCGCCGGCGTCGAGCGTCCGTCGGAGCTCGCCCAGGAGGCCCAAATCGGACACGTTCTGTGCCGCCACCTCGGGCCCGTAGACCAGGTAGTCGAGGCCGGACCGCTTGGCCGCGTACATGGCGGCGTCCGCCTGCTTGAGCAGCCCGTCCACGTCGACGGCGTGCAGCGGCGAGCAGGCGATCCCGATGCTGGCGTCCACGTGGAGCAGGCAGTCGTCGACCTCGAACGCCTCGTCGAGCAGGGCGCTCACCTGGGCCGCCACCGCCTCGGCCCGGTGCTGGGTGCCGTGGCGCCGCAGGAGGAGCGCGAATTCGTCGCCACCCAGGCGGGCGAGGGCGTCGGTCGGCTGCATGCAGCGACGGAGGCGCTCGGCCACCGCCACGAGGAGCTCGTCGCCCCGGTGGTGGCCGAGGTGGTCGTTGACCTCCTTGAAGCGGTCGAGGTCGAGCAGCAGGGTCGCCACGGGCTCGCCGCGCTCGGCCGACGCCACCGCCGCCTCGCGGAGCTGGGCGCTGAACGCCCGCCGGTTGAGGAGGCCGGTGAGGGAGTCGTGGGTCGCCTCGAACCGCTCCGAGGCCCGGAGCCGGGCATTGTCGACCACGACGGCGCCTTCCAGGGCGAGCTGGGCCAGCAGCTCCCGGTCGCCGACACGCCAGCGTTCGCGGGGCTCGTGGTCGCCGCACAGCACGAGACCGAGGGGACCGTCGCTCGAAAGGAGGGGGATGGCGGCCATGGCCCGCAGGTCGAGCGACTGGGCCACCCCACCTTGACGGACTACGCCGTGCCGCGCCGTGTCGTCGACCAGATCGGGACCGGCCTGATCGCCCTCGACGGTGCGGCGCCACACCGGTGAGCCCCGGGCGAGCTTGCCCACCAGGTGGTCGCGCAGGCGTGCGGCGTGGACGTCGTCGGTGCCCACGCTGACCACCTCGGTGATGATGCCGTGCTCGTCGACGAGGTAGGCGCAGCCGACGGGGAAGTCGAGGACCTGTGCGGCCGTGCTGGCCAGCGCCTTGGCCGCCTCGATCGGCGACCGGGCCTGCACGCCCATCTGGAGGAGCCGGTGGAGGGCGTCGTTGGCCGCGGTGTGGTGCTCCTGCTCGCGGGCGGTCCGGGCCTCCCGGGAGTGCTGGCGGGTGAGAGCGGCGGCGACCCGGATGAGCTCCAGCTGCGGCGGGGGGCAGTCCCAGCCGGCGCCGCCCTCGAGCAGGTAGGCAGCCCGCCGGCCGATCGGCACCACGAGCAGCGACACTTCCCGCTCGGCGCCCGGGGTCGCCGTCGCCAGCCGTCCCCGCCAGGTGTGCTCGACCGGGCCGTGCTGCGACCAGGCGTCGTCGAACCATCTGGCCACCGCCTCGGCCGACGGCAGCGTCGCCTCGACCGACGGCCCGAGCGACGGGTCTAGCGACGAATGCCAGCACGTGATCCTGCCGACGGCGTCCTCCGTCCAACTGCCGCACCGGTAGACGTCGAGCAGCCGGGCGAAGCCGGCGCAGGCGGTGCCGAAGACCTCTGCCGGCCCCGCCACCTCGAGCATCGCGGTCAGCTCGGCCACCAGGGTCAGCGCGCCCGGCGCCCCTCGGTCGTGCTCGCCTGTCTGCGTGTCGGCCAATGCCATGGACACCCCGTCCTGGTTGTCGGCAAATTCCGGCCGCAGCTTTCGTCGGTCACCCACCGTGGGGTTCCGGCAATGGCGGGCGCAAGGGCCCCGCTGCTCGACGTGCAGCTCCCCTGGGCCGCCATCCCGGTGCCCTGGTTCGCCCTTGCCTTCTGGATCGCCTACCGCAACGAGGACCGGCTCCGCGACCGGGACTCCGGCAGATGTTCCGGGCCCCCGTCCGGGGCGGTCCCGGTCGGCGAGCAGCGGGTGGGGGGCGAGCCGGCGCTCGACCGCCGGGCCAGCTGACCGCAGTCGTCCATCACGGCACCGGCGACATCCGGCTCGAGGCGTCCCCGAGCCGAGGATCCACGAACCGACCGATGCCATCGTCCGCATCACCGCCAGTGCCGTGGTCGACAGCTCGACGTAGTCCTCGTGGTTGCCGCTGAGCAGGTTCCCGAGGTAGCTGCCCTCGACCTTGTCCACCTCGGCGGCGGGGGAGCCCTTCATCAGCAGCACCAGCGCCTGGCCCCACCATCTCGAGGTGCGACAGCTCCTCGGTGGCGATGTCGGCCAGCATGCTCCGCCTCGCCTCGCCTCGTCCGGCTCGTTCCAGGCCTGGGTGAAGTACCGCATGGCCGCGCCGAGCTCCCCGTTGGCCCCGCCGAACTGCTCGAGGAGCAGCCGGGCGAACTGCGGGTTCGAGCGGTCGACCCGGACGGTGAACACGAGTCGCTTGTTGTGCGGGAGCACCGCGGTCGCACTCCCTTGCTGATCTGCGCGATCTGCGCGATCTGCGCGATCTGCGCGATCTGCCGCTGCGGCGGCGGCGGTGGTGGTGGCCATACCCGCTCGGGTCAGCGGGGACGCTCGTGCCGGCGCCGGCCGGCGAGCCGTTCGCGCACCAACCGGCGGCGTTCCTGGATCTCCCGGTGGGTGATCGACTCGACCTCCTCGGGAAGCCCGAAGGAGCCGCGCACGCTCGCAAGGTCGACGGTGAACGGGGTGCCGGTGGCCATGCCGAGGTCCCGGGCGATGCGCTCACCGTGTTGCTGCTGGAGGTGCAGCAGGATCCGGGTCATCTCGGCCAGCACGTCGATGTCGGGTGCCATGGTGGCCATGGCGCCGTCGATGAACACCATGTCCTTCACGAAGAGCATGAGCTCCTTGGGGACCTTGGCCCCGTAGGCCATGAGGGCCTTGGTCACCGCCCTGATCTCCTTGGTCAGCTGCTCGGCGTCGAGCGACGTCGGGTCGACGGGCGGCCCCTCGAGCCCGAGGTCGCGCACCACGGCGTCCACGTCGGCGTCGGGCCGCAGCGCGCCGAGGTCCCGCATGGCCGCGATCTGGCCGCGCACGTCATTGGACGCCGTGGTCATGACCAGGCGCAGGAAGGCCAGCCGCCGCCGCTCGTCCAGGCGCCCGGTGATCCCGAAGTCGAGCAGTGCCACCCGCTGGTCGGGGCGCACCAGCAGGTTGCCGGCGTGCAGGTCGCCGTGGAAGACGCCGAAGAGCACCAGGCCCTCGAGGAAGGCGATCAGCAGGCTCGACAGGACGGCGGCGGTGTCGATGCCCGCGTCCCGCAGGCCCTCGGCGTCGCCCCACCGGTGCCCGTCGAGCCGCTCCATCACGAGCACCCGTTCGGTCACGAGCCGTGGGTGCGGGCGGGGGACCACCAGTCCCGGCTGCCCGGTCCGGGCCAGCACCCGCGCCACCTCGAGCATGCTGTCCGCCTCGAGGCGGAAGTCGAGCTCCTCGGTGATCGTCTCGGCGAAGACCTCCACGAGCGCCGGGGGGTTGGCCAGCGCCGCCACCGGGATCCGGCCCACGAGCAGGGGTGCCAGCCATCCCATGACGGCGAGGTCCTGGCGGACGAGCCGCTCGATGCGGGTCCGCTGGACCTTGACCACCACCTCCTCGCCGCTGTCGAGGACGGCGGCGTGCACCTGGGCGATCGACGCCGCCGCGACGGGCACCTCCGCCAGGGAGCGGAACCTGCCGGGGCCCAGCTCGGCCTCGACCGTCCGCCGCACGGTGGCGAAGGGCTCGGCCGGTACCTGGTCCCGGCACCGGCGGAACTCCGTCACCAGCTCGTCAGGGAAGATCCCCTCCCCGGCCGACAGGATCTGCCCCAGCTTGATGTAGGTCGGGCCGAGCCGCTCGAAGGCCTGGCGCAGCCGCCGCGACAGCCCGGCGCGCGAGCGGGCCCCTCCGTGGCGCCGGTCGAGGAGCCACCACCCGGCCACCGCCCAGCCCAGCACCGCCACGACCTGGAG
>JBOGGF010000195.1:0-1935 GCA_050743965.1 Acidimicrobiales bacterium | reverse complement strand
CCGGTCGTAGCGGGCCAGGCCATTAGCAGCGGCCACGAGAAGCCGGCAGCTACCGTCAAGTAGTCACCTCGAGCCCAGTTGCCGGTGGCCTCGGGCCCTGCCCCACCCGAGGCGACCGGGCGCTCTTTCTTGCCGATTCTCAGGCCGCCAGACGGCCGATACGCACACGCCACATAACCGGCCCGTCTTCGAGGTACTCCCAGCTGTACTGGCCGGGGTGCTCGGCCTCGAACTGGTAGCCCAACGGCTTCGGGTCGTGGTCGTTGACCAGCACGAACCAGGTGCCGGGAACCAGCTCCTCGTAGGTGGAGAAGATGAGCTGGTGGCGTTGGGCCGGGGCGAAGGAACGAACGTCCAGCTCGATGTCGGCGCCAGCCCCGTCCGCCGGCCTATTGCCCAGGGTGGCGCTGACCGGCTCGGCACCCGGTTGATCCCGCTCCTCCGGTGTGTGACGGGCGGCTTCGACCAGGGCGTGCATCTCGGCCAGCACCGCGGCCAGATCGACGGCTCCGTCGGCGACCAGCACGGGCAGTACGATCTCGTTTTCCTTGGCCACGTGCGAGCTGAACAAGGCCGCCAGCCGCTCGGCCTCGGCCGGCGCCTCCGCCGAGCCCGGCGAGGCGGCCAGCCTGCCGGCAGCCGCGGCCAGGGTCTCGTGCTCGCCGATCATTTGCTCCAACGTGTCGCCAAGGTCGTCGAGGGTCCGGGCAGATCGGTACACAGTCCGCTCTTCAGCTCGAGCGTGGGGCAAGACTTCACTTGCCAGATAAGCAACGAGCTCGGCCCCGGCCCGCGCCGACTGCTCACCACCTGCTGCGGCGTCCACGAACGCGTCCACCCGCGCTCGCACCCCTTCCTCCAACACCCGGTGGTGAGCGAGCATGGCTTGTAGAGCCTCTGGTTCGGTAACTGTCATCACGTCCTCCTAGCCCAAGAAACCGACCTCGGTCCCGTCCCTAAAAGTCTAGTTGACTCTAGAGTTTCGAGGCAAGGTCGGAATGGCCGATCTCGTAGCAGGACGCAGGGACGGTATCGACCAGCAGAACCGTCAGCAAGAATCGACACCGTTTCCTCTCATCGAGGATGGGAGTCCCTGGTTGTCGGCATCTCGGAGCCGGTCCGACGGGCCTCGGCGGAACACTCATCGCCGGGTGAGACGTCGCCGGTCAGGACAGACGCCATGATGGCAGCCACTCCATCCAGGGTCATGGAGGGTTCCCACGGCGATAGATCAAGCTCTGGTCCCAGGGATCGCTCCCCGAATTCCTCCCGGACATAGGTCCACATGTCCCACACATCGGCGTCGGTGATCTGCAGCTGTTCCAGGGTCGTCTCGGACGGGCAGGCGGGCGCGTGGCCGCCCAGGAGGCCAAGCAGCAGATCCAGCACATCGTCGCAGGTAGTTGGATGGATGCTGTGTTGGTGCGTCTCGGCTGGCAGCGGGCTCACACCTCCTCGTTCCGACCGACACTGTCCTCGGTCCCGATAGTATAGCTAGGACTATAACAACTATTTATAAATGATAAGGAAGAGGAGCCGTT
The DNA here is from genome assembly GCA_050743965.1 of Acidimicrobiales bacterium. Classification (GTDB taxonomy): domain Bacteria; phylum Actinomycetota; class Acidimicrobiia; order Acidimicrobiales; family RAAP-2; genus DAHUZJ01. The sequence goes on along the minus strand of JBOGGF010000195.1, from coordinate 394 downwards.
CATGGTGCGAGGCGCGCTGTGTTTTGTCCGCCGGTTGCTGAAGCAGTCCTGCCCGGATACTCAACCTTGGGGGGCAGCAGGGTGAGCGCCCCCGACATGCCGGGCGCCCAAGCACAGGCCAGTGGCGGTTATGACCTGGTGTGGGAGGCGTTGCGACGGATCGAGGTGGCCTTCGCTCTCGGTCCGACCATGATCGAGCCCGATGTCCGGCTGGTGTGGGATCCGCCCTGGACGCCGGCCCGCCTGAGTGATGAAGCTGGGGCTGTTCTGGGGTACCGGCGCCGGTGAGCCCGTTCGCTGACAGCCGTGGCGGCGAGGAGGAAGCATGCTGGCGCACAACCGTGTATTGATCGGCGTTCTCATCCTCTCTTCGTCGGTTTGGATCGGCAGCCTG
>JBOGGF010000194.1:0-1992 GCA_050743965.1 Acidimicrobiales bacterium | reverse complement strand
CGGCCGGGCGGTCGTCCGGGCCGGCGGGGGCGCGGAGCTGCCGGTGGTCGCCCGCCGGTCGGTCGCCGCCGGGCTGGCCGGGCTGGAGTGGGCGGTCGGCATCCCCGGGTCGGTGGGCGGCGCGGTGCGGATGAACGCCGGTGGGCACGGAGCCGAGACGGCGTCGTGCCTCGTGCGCTTCGGCTGGGTCGACGTCGCCCGGGACCGGGAGGGCGAGGACGACGCCGAGCACCTCGCTTACGGCTACCGCTCGTCCGCCCTTGCGGCGTCCGAGGTGGTGGTGTGGGCCGAGCTGGCGGCGCGCCGGGGCGACCCCGAGACCGGGCGCGCGGCGCTGTCGGAGATCGTCCGGTGGCGGCGGGAGCACCAACCGGGCGGGAGCAACGCCGGCTCCGTCTTCACCAACCCGCCCGGTGACACGGCCGGCCGCCTGGTGGAGGCGGCCGCGCTCAAGGGGTTCCGCCTCGGGACCGCCCGCGTGTCGGAGAAGCACGCCAACTTCATCCAGGCCGACGTCGGCGGGTCGGCCGACGACGTGCGGGCGCTGATGGCGCACGTGCAGTCGGTGGTGGCCGAGCGCACCGGCGCGACCCTGTCGGCCGAGGTCCGCCTGGTGGGCTTCGCATGAGCCCGATCCCCACCGCCACCCAACCCGGGACCCGCACCCGCCCCGGGGCCCACACCCGCATCGACCCTCGCATCCGCCAGCGCCGGGTCGAGGTGAAGCGGCGCCAGGGGCGCCGCCGGCTCCGGCTCCTCCTCACCGGGCTCTCCGTGCTGACCGTTGCCGGCATCGCCTGGACGGTCCTGCACTCTGGGCTCTTCGCCGCCGGACGGATCACGGTGGTGGGCTCGCCCCACACGCCGGCCGCCGCCGTGATCGGCGCCGCCGGCCTGTCGGACCACCCTCCCCTGCTCGACGTCGGGCCGGGGGCGACGGCGGGGGTCGAGCGGCTGCCCTGGGTACGTCGGGCGACGGTCGACGTCCAGTGGCCCGACGGCGTGCGGATCAACGTGGTCGAGCGCCAGCCGGCGGCGGTGGTGCAGGTACCGTCGGGATGGGCCGTCGTCGACGGCTCGGGCCACGTGCTGGCCGACGCGGCGTCGGCGCCGGCCGGCCTCCCGCACCTGGTGGGCGGGGGCACGCCCGGGGCCCCGGGCTCGGTCGTGCCGGGGGACAAGGGGGGGCTGGCGGTGGCCTCGACCCTGCCGCCGGCGTTCGCTGGTCAAGTGACCGAGGTGGACCAGGTCCCCGGCGGCCAGGTCGACCTCCACCTGTCGTCGCCGGTGACCGTGGACCTCGGCGCGACGTCGCAGCTGCACCAGAAGTACGAGGACGTGGCGGCCATCCTGGCCGGTGCCACGCTGCAGGCCGGCGACGTCGTCGACGTCGCCGTGCCCGGTGCCCCGGTCGTGCACGCCTCGGCCGGCTGACCGCCTGCTTGACCCGTTCGGGGGGCCCCCGTATCGTGTGGCGAGGTCGTGGTCGCTACACTTCGACCTCTTGAACAGGTCGAGAGTCGTGGTCGCGGCGGTGCGGAGCCCGTTCCCTCGCCGGCAGTGTGCAGCTTGCTCCGGCGATCGGCCGGCGATCGCCCAGTACCGAGGAGCCAATGACCATCCCGTCACAGAGCAACTATCTCGCCGTGATCAAGGTGGTCGGAGTGGGGGGCGGCGGCGTGAACGCCGTCAACCGGATGATCGACTCGGGACTGCGCAGCGTCGAGTTCATCGCCGCCAACACCGATGCCCAGGCGCTCCTCATGAGCGATGCCGACCTCAAGTTGGACATCGGGCGGCAGCTCACCCGGGGCCTCGGCGCCGGCAGTGACCCCGACATCGGCCGCCAGGCGGCCGAGGAGCACCGCACGGAGATCGAGGAGGCGCTCCAGGGGGCCGACATGGTCTTCATCACCGCCGGCAAGGGGGGTGGTACGGGGACGGGGGGCGCCCCTGTGGTCGCCGAGATCGCCAAGAGCCTCGGTGCCCTCA
>JBOGGF010000193.1:0-9161 GCA_050743965.1 Acidimicrobiales bacterium | reverse complement strand
GGTGGAGCCGGATGCCGACGGCAGGAGGAGCGCGGATGCACGGGCGGACGATCGGGTGCGGGATCGGCTGGCGGCGATGATCGGACCGATCGAGGTCCTGGTCGACGGGTTCGATCGGATACAGGAGGTCCTCCACGAGATCCTGGACGGGGTCGCCGAGGCCGAACTCGCGTGGCAGCCCGGTGCGGGGGCCAACACCCTCGGGTGGTTGACGTGGCATCTGGCACGCGTGCAGGACGCCCAGGTGGCGGACCTGGCGACGACCGGCCAGGTGTGGACGGCCGACGGATGGGCCGACCGGTTCTCGCTGCCGTTCGAGCCGTCGGCCACGGGCTACGGCCAGGACCCCCAAGCGGTGACGGCGGTGCAGGCGGCGCCGCAACTGATCGCCGGGTACTACGACGCCGTCCACGACCGGACGTTGGAGTACCTGCGGGGCGTCGATCCGGCCCAGCTCGAGCGGGTGGTCGACGAGCGCTGGGACCCGCCGGTCACCTGCGCCGTGCGACTCGTGAGCATCCTGTCGGACGACCTCCAGCACGTCGGCCAGGCGGCCTACGTCCGGGGGCTGCTCGACCGTCGCTGACCCAAGAGCCGGTCGATCTGCCCGCGGCTCGGGCTCGGGCTCGGCCGCCCGCCACCCGCCGGTCGCCTGTCGCCTGTCGCCTGTCGCCGGTCGCCGGTCGCCGCCCAAGGGCGGTACGGGGTAGGGTACCTGCGGGCAATGCCGACGCTTCCCGGGCGGCGCACGACTTGGCGTGGAGCGGCGGCATGGCGGCGCACCAGGCGGACACGACGTGGAGGACAGAGGTGGAGCTGCCGGAAGAGGTGGTGGCGGACGCCCGGCGGCGGCTGCACCGGGTGGCCGGCCAGGTCGAGGCGGTGGAGCGGATGCTGGTGGAACGGCGCGAGTGCCGTGACGTCGTGACCCAGCTCTCGGCGGCGACGAAGGCGCTCGAGCAGGTGGGCTTCAACATCGTCGCTGCCGGCCTGACCTACTGCATCGAGCATCCCGAGGAAGCCGAGGCGCGCGGCTATCCCCTCGCCGCCGTCCAGCGCATGTTCACGAAGCTGGCCTGATCCACGGCGACTCGAGGCGAACGCCGTCGCCGGCCCGATCCCGAGCCCCTCGGCAGCGCTCGCTCACGACCCCGGCTGGACACCCGGGAGATAGGTGATCCGAGGCTCCGGCGGGGCCGGCAGCGTGTCGTCACGAACGCCCCGCAACGAGTCCTCGCCGAAGCCCACGGTGGTCTCGCGCAGCGGCGGCGCCTCGCCCCCGTCCGCGCCCGCCAGGTAGGAGTTCCACACAACGGCGACCCAGCGCAGCACGATCCCCAGGACGGCGATCGGCACGACCCAGTCGAACATCGTCAGCGGCACGGCTGAGGACGCCGCGCCCACGGCGGCGAACGACCCGGCGACCAAGAGGGCGCCGACGCCCCACGCGACAGTGATGCGACGGTTGACCCGGTCGAAGGCCTCCTCGGCTCGCAGGTGCACCGGGACCCGCTCGGCCGTGTAGGCCTCGCTGAGCGGCCGACGGTGCAGCGAAAGGAACGCCGCCGCGGCGAGCCCCAGCACGCTCGCCGCCCGCAGCGTGGGCTCGAACCACTGCGCCGGCCGGTCGACGACGAGCGCCACCACCGCGATCGAGCCGAACACGCCCACCGCCACCCAACCGATCGGCGTACGACGGCCACGCCAGTGCGACCAGGTGCCAATTGCCGCTCCGCACCCCACCGCCGCCGCCGCCGCCCAGTCGATGCCGAGCCCGGCACGCCGGCCGACCACCACGAAGACGAGCCACGGGACGACGTCCACGTACGCCTCGAGATCCATCCGCCGTGTCCCCCTACACGTGACCAGTCGGCGGGCGCCATTTGGACCGCCTTCGGAGATCGTGCCCGCATCGAGAATGCCGCTGAGGTAACGTACAGCCAGAATAACCATCGCGAAAGGAGGGGAACCGGTGCGGGCCGCTTCGACGGACCGAGTTCCCTCACGAGGTCGAGCCCTCCGTGGCGCCCGGCCCGCCGGAAATGGAGCGGCGTAGACATGAGAGTCACCCGGTCCTCAGCACGCAGCACCCGCCCGATCGGCACTTCGGCCCTCGACGTCGAGTCCTTCATCGAGGCCCTCGACATGGCCCAGATGGCCCTGCGGGCCGTGTCCGACGAGGCGCTCGCCGACCTGGGCAAGGGCCTGACGGCCACGCAGCTGCGCCTGCTCGACCAGCTGTCCAAGCTCGGGGAGTCCCGCCTGATCGATCTGGCCGAGGTGCTGTCGATCGCGCCGTCCACCGCCACCCGCATCTGCGACGCGCTCGCCGATCGCCATCTCATCGTCCGCCACCGGCGTGGGCGGGACCGCCGCGAGCTCCAGATCGCGCTCACCCCCACTGGCACGGAGCTCCTCGAGGCCGTGGGCCGCAGGACCCTCGCCGGGTGGGAAGGGGTGCTCGGGCGGCTCCCCGCGGCGCAGCGGGAGTCGGTGGCCGCGGCGCTCCGGCAGCTGACCGGTGCCGCACCGGCTGGCGCCATCTCCGCCTGAACCGCACCGGTGCCGCCTCTCCGGCACTGGCCGACCGTCGGCACGGTCGCCCCTGTGGCGCCACATGCGCCCGCCGCACGGCCGAGCCAGAGGTGATTGGACCACCAACCGTTCGGGTAGCACCGAACCCATAGGGTTGCGTCGAGCGACAGCGGGCAGGCAATGGTCTCCATGACGACGGTTACGACCGGAGCGCAGTGAGGGGCTCCGATGTCACTGGTTGACCGATGCGATGCCAGCCTCCGCTTTCTCGATGAGGGGCTCCGGACGGCCGGTGACGACGAACGGCGAGCGGGAGCACGACCGCTCGAGCGGGCGGTTCGACGGGTGGACACGGACGCGTACTTGTGGGGGCTCGGTCACCGGCAGCGACCGGTTGCACGGACCGAGTGGGGCGGCAACGCCGGCGTGGTCCGAGATCGCCGTGGTACGGCAGCCCGGGAGCGCCTCGGCCAGGTCGACGCCCTGCACCGCGAGGAGGGAGGGCCCGATGTGGCGGCGTGAGCAGCGGTCCCTCGCCGCGGAGCTGGTCGCCGACTGCGAGGCGTTCCTCCTGGGCCATTACGCCGACCGGCTGGTGGCCCTCTCCATCGTGGCGCCGGTATGGGCATGGACCAACCTCCTCGCCCACGCCACCGAGCACGAGCTCCGGGCCGAGATGCTCTCTTCCGGCGCCGAGGGGACCCGGAACGACGAGTGGCACGCGGCCCGGGCCTACCTCGCCGCCGAGGTGCTCGACGCCGCAGGGCGCGACGGCACGCTCGTAGAGCTCCAAGCGGCAGCGTTGGTGCCGCTCGAGGTCGACCTGGCGGCACGAGCGGACGTCCTTGCGTGGAGCTGCCGCCAATGGGTCGATGCGGTACGCGTCGCCCTCGCCGACCGCCGCAGCCCGCACGCCTGATCCGTCCTCGGCCACCGGCAGGCCGGCGACGGCGCCCCGGGGGTCGCCGCAGGCAGCCGCCGCGGCCGCGGCTGATCCCGGGCGCAGCGGGTCCAGAGCGTCGCAGGGCTTCGCGCTACCCGTCCCCCGCTCCCCGGGAAACCGGCGGGCACACCTCGCCGGCGGCCCTTCCCCGGTGTCCGTGTCCCGACATGTTTTGCCGGTCGGGCGGGTGGCTACGCGTCACGTCATGGACAGTGACCTGATGCTCGAGACGATCGATGTGCGAGGGGAGCTGGGCGGACGGGAACGGGCCCTGCGGGAGGCGGGGTCGGGAAAATCCTTCGGGATGGACGAATTCGACCGAAGGGTCGCCGAGCGGGAGGGCGACGACGAGGTGCTCTTGGGCGAGACGTTCGCCTACCTGCTCGACCGGGAGCCGGTGACGTCCATCGGGCGGGACTTCCCGATCGACCAGCCGGCCCGGCGTCACGCGGACTTCTGGGACGAGCTCCGGGCGTGCCTGGCATGAGTGGGGTCGAGCCCGATCCGGCGGAGGACGCTGCCGCCGTCGTGCGTCGTCCGGCGGAAGTCCTCCGACTGGCGTCGGCCACCCGAGAGGTGCTCGAGGAGCTGCGGAACGACGGCCTGTCGGTTGCAGCGCGGCGGCGAGCGACGGCGCTCTACGACCGCTCGGTGCAGCGTCTCGGCGACGTCATCTCCGACGACCTCAGCCAGGAGTTGACCGACCTCACTCCGGCCCGACCAGCCGGTGGGGTGCCTTCCACCGACGAGCTCCGCGTGGTCGACGCCCAGCTGACCGGGTGGCTCGACGGGCTCCTGCAGACCCTGCAGGCATCGGTGGTGGCCCAAGCTCAGGAGGACCAGCGGTCGCGGGCGGCGGCCACCGAAGCGCCGGCCGAGGCGGCCGAGCGGGACGGGCGGCGTCGCGACACGTCGTACCTGTGAGGCGCCTGGCCAGCCCGACAGCGACCGTGTGCCGGGTCACCGGGTCGGGGATCGCGGGTGAATGACCGACCGCAGATCCGGCCGCGATCGAGACTGGACGGACGCCGAGCGCGAGGGCCAGCCGGCCATCGAGGACCAGCCGCCCGGAATCGACGCCGAGACCGCTCTCGAGGGCTCGCCGCCCCCCGCCGACCATCCGGGAGGCTCGACCGATATCGGCGTCACCGAGCGAGAGCAGGCCGTGCCCGAGACGCTCAAGGAACGGGTGCGCCGCGAGCGTCCGGACGTGCCGCAAGCTCCCCCGGACGACCCAGGCGGGCGACTCCCGAGCGGTGGCCTCGATCCCGACGATCCGGTGGAGGGCGAGCGGTCCGGTGACGACGCCGGCCTGTCTGCCGAAGAATCGGCCGTTCACGTCGAGGAACGGTGAGGCGGTGAGAGCGCGACGGCGCCACCCGCCCTACTGGCGGTGGCGGAAAGCGGCGTAGGCCAACTGGAGATAGTCGCTCAACTGCGCCGTCGTCAGCACGGTCGTCGCCGCCATGCCGAAGGACGGTGCGCCGACGTTGGCGGCGACGAGCCCGGTGGCGACCCACTGTCCCAGGCAGAATGGGCAGCTCACGAGCTCGCCCACCACGTGGCGCACCCCGGTACCGACCACCTGCTCATTTACCTCCCCCTCCCCCGCCGGCCCCTCGAACTGGGTGAACGGCGCCCGCAGGGGTGCCGTGACAGTGTCCTTGGTGATAAGGCGGGTGAGGTGCTGGGTTGCGAGCCCGAGGAGCGCCAAGTCCATCGGTCCGGGACGCCGTACCCGATCGCGCCGGCGGCGGAGCACCGCGGTCGTCGCCAGCGCCCCCGCGCCGTAGATCCCGAGCATCGCGGCATAGGCACCCATCGCGCGGCGGTCCCCTTCGCGCTCGCCCCGACCGTCGCCTCCGGCCGGCCGCCGGTCGGAGGCGCGCCCGTCGCCCTGGTCTCGGTCGTCTCGCTCGTCGGTCACCCCAGTTCCTTACCCCCCGACCCGGGACACAGACCGGGAAGCCCCGGTTACCCCGGGGTCGGCCCCGGGTACCTCGCGACCGTGCACATCGACGAGACCACTGCCCGTCGGCTCCTGGAGGAGGAGCACGCCGGCCTCCTCCGCTCGCTTCGGACCGTCGCCGGCGACATCGGAGAGGGGGAGGCCGGCGCGTCGGACGAGCTGTCCGACGTCGACCAGCACCCGGCCGATGTGGCCACCGAGGTGGCTGACATGGAGCGGGACTTCGGGCTCCGCACAGACTTCCGGGGCCGCGTCGAGGAGAACCGCGCCGCGCTCGGCCGACTGGAGGCCGGCCGTTACGGCGTATGCGAGCGGTGCGGGCGTGAGATCGACGGCGAGCGCCTCGGTGCGGTGCCCTCGACCCGCTACTGCGCCAAGGACGAGGTGGCCGTGGCGGAGGGTCGCTGAGATGGACGGCGACGGCCCGGAACGTGACCCCTCACCCGAGGGCGCGCAGGACGAGGTGGACGCCGAGGACACGGCCGGCACGCCGGCGGACGGGGTGTCCGACGAGACGGCTGCCCGAGCCATGGCCGGCGACAAGGGCGCCGAGCGGGCCGTCGAGGAGGCGTGGGACGACGCGGAGCCCATGGAGGGCGAGGCGCCCACGGGATGAGCGTTCACGCTGCATGCTCGCGCCCACGGGTGAGCGCCCGCGCCCGGGGCCGCACGCTCACGGGCGAAGCTGCCCGGTCTCCTCGTGGAGGTAGCACCAGTCCCAGCTGTCGCCCGCCATCACCGACCGCATGACCGGGTGGCCCGACTCCTGGAAGTGGCGGGTGGCATGGGTCTCCGGTGACGAGTCGCAGCACCCGACGTGACCGCACTCCCGGCACTCACGGAGTGCCACCCACGCAGTCCCTTCGCGCAGGCAGTCCTCGCACGCGTCGGGAGGATCGGGTGGCGAGAAGTCCTCCGCCTGCAGGCCCAGTAGGTGCTCGCATGCCATTGGGCAGTCCTACCACCGTGGATCGGCGGAGTAAATGGGCCTGGCGACGGCGCCTGCGCATCGCCAGGCGGTGGACCGGGTAGGCGCGGTGACGCGGCGCGCAAGTGCGTCCGCCCGGCGGTGCCGCGGCGGGACCGCCGCGGCACTCGTGGCCCGCAATCACCGTTCGAGAAGCGCAACCAATGGCCCAGACCGTGAAGGACGTGATGACCACCCCGATCGCCACCGTGGAGCCCGACACGACCGTTCAGGCGGCGGCACGGCGTATGCGGGAGGAGGACGTGGGCGCCCTCGTCGTGGAGACCCGGGGCGACATACAGGGCATCGTGACGGACCGCGACATCGTGGTCCGGGCCGTCGCCGGCGGTCGCGACCCGGCTCGCATTCTCGTCCGGGACGTGTGCAGCGGCGAGATCGCATCGGTCGGCACCGACCAGCTGCTCGAGCGGGCCATCGGCACCATGCGGGACCGCGCCGTGCGCCGGACGCCCGTGGTCGAGGGCGGCCGGCCGGTCGGCATCCTGTCGATCGGGGACCTGGCCATCGAGCGCGACGAGGACTCGGCACTGGCCACAATCAGCGTCGCCGCCGGCACCACCCGGCGGCGACGGTGCGCCCCGCACGCGACGACGGCCCGCGGTTGCACCGCGGGCCGTCGTGCTGCTTACGTCCTGCCCGGGTCGGGCACCACGTGCCACCACGCGACGAGCCCCCTGGGGCGGAGGGGGGGTAACCAGGGGCCTCGTCTTATGGCCGGCACCCGATGCTCCGACCGGGCAAGTCAATATCTACCGTCCCGTTCCCTCGGCGAAACACGCCCCTGCGCCGCAGCTTATCCGGGACGCCGGTCTGCGTCGGACCGGGCGGTCATCGGACCCCGCGGGGGCGGAACTGCACGCTGACGCGGGCACCAACCGGTCGGCGCGTCTTGGGCACGGCGTGCTCCCACGTCCGCTGGCAGCTGCCGCCCATGACGAGCAGGTCCCCGGACGCCAGCTCCAGCCGCACGGCGTGGCCCCCGCTGCGTGGCCGCAACAGGAAGCGGCGCGGGGACCCGAGCGAGACGATCGCCACCACGGTGTCCTCCAGCGAGGCGCGCCCGATCGTGTCGCCGTGCCAGGCAACGCTGTCTCGGCCGTCCCGGTAGCAGCACAGGCCGGTCGACCGGAAGGGCTCGCCCAGCTCGTCCCGGTACGCGCCATCCAGCGCCTCGCGCAGCCCTTCGAGCGCCGGATCGGGCAGCGCCTCACCTTCGCCGTAGAACCGGTGCAGCCGGGGCACGTCGACGATCCGGTCGTACATCGTGCGGCGCTCGGCTTGCCACGGCACACCCACACGGAGGCGCTCGAAGAGGGTGTCGGCTCCCACGACCCAGCTCCGGCGCACATCCACCCAGGCACCGCCCGAGAGCACCTGGCGCGTCCGCCCGTCCTCGACCGCCCGCGGCGCCACCGCGTCCCCGGACGAGAACAGCGTGCCCTGCAAGACGGCCATGGCCGCGACCTTAGCCCGACGGGCGAACGTGTGTTCGTCGGGCCGCCTTGCCCGGTCTGGCGCCGCCGTACCTCGGCCGTGCCCGACTGCCGCCCATCTGCCGGGAGATGGCCCGCCGGGTGCGCCGCCGCCGCGTACGGCGGGCTAGACCGAGGGGGTGCGTGCTCAGGCAGCCTCGCGCCTGCTCCTCGGTCGGTGGGAGTCATGGGCCGACCGAGTGGCTGGCTCGGACCCCGGCTTCAACCGGCTCCTCCTCGCCACCCGGGGCGCCCTGACGATCGCCCTGGCTCTGACCGGTGAGTGGCTCTTCGTGCGCGCCACGGGGGCGCTACAAGCATCGGTGCCGGCCCATGCGACGTCGGCCGGGATCGCGGCGATCGGGCGCCAGCACCACGACGTGCTCGTGGTCGCCATGCTGCTCGGCGGCCTCGTCGGGCTGATGACGGCGATGAGCGTCAACGACCGGACCCTCCCCGGCCAGGCGGTCAGCCTCGCGTACCTCCCGGCGTCATTGATCACCGCCCTGACCATCGGCCTCGGCCTCGGACACCACCGGGCGGTGGCGCTGGTGGTGATGGTGCTCGTGCTCACGGCCGGGGCGTACGGCCGCCGTTTCGGTCCGCGCGGGGCCCCGGTAGGAATCCTCCTGTTCCTCGGGTACTTCTTCGGCTACTTCCTCTCGGCCACACTCTCGGTCACGGCGATCGGTTGGCTCTCGGCCGAGGTCATCGTGGCCGTCGCCGCCGCCGCATTGGTGCGGTTCGGCGCCTTCAGGCCGTCGCCGGCGGACGACCTGCGCCGGACGCTGCGGTCCTACGAGGCGCGCGCCCGGAGAGTGACGGCACTGGCGCTGGCGTTCCTCGACGCGCCCGAAGATCGCAGGCGCCGGGCACTGCACCGGTGGATGGTCCGCCTCGACGAGGCCGCCCTCATCGTCGAGGGGACGCTCGACGTCCCCGAGGCCCTCCCGTCGGGCACAGCCGTGCGGTTCCACCAGTGGCTCTTCGACGTCGAGCTCGCCCTCACCAACGCAGCCCGCTTCGTCGAGATGCTGGCGATCGGGGACCGGCAGGCCGTGCCCCGCCAGCGGCGCCTGGTCCGCCGTGCCCTGGCCGCGGTCGCCGACGGGGACGCGGCGACGGCGTGCGCCGACGCCGACCGCCTGCGCCACGCCGCCGACCATGAGACGGCAGCCGGCGACGACAAACGCGACGGCGACGACAACGGCAACGTAGGTCGGTCGGCCGGCACCGGCGGGGCGACCTGGGGGC
>JBOGGF010000192.1:0-2881 GCA_050743965.1 Acidimicrobiales bacterium | reverse complement strand
GGCGCCGACGGCGCCGTGCGCGACCTCACGATCCGGTCCTTCGGGATCCTCACCGCCCGGGACACGCCATGGGTGGACGTCACGGTGCATCCCGGCGACCTGTGGCCCGTGAACGGGTCCGACGCCGTGTTGGCCGCCACCCTGGCGGCGGCGTGGCTGGCCGAGGGGGAGCTGGGGGAGGTGCCGGGGGAGCTTCCGGGAGCGTGGCCCACCCGGGGGGGACAGATGCCAGCGGTCCGGGGCGCCGCGCCGTCTGCCGCCGCTTCCGGGGCTCCGCCGCCCCGGCAGCCGGAGCCGGTCGGATGAGCGCTCCCGTGGGCCCCTACTCGCCGGCGGTCCGGGCGGCCGACTGGGTCGTGACCTCGGGCCAGCTCGGGCTCGCACCGGGGGCCGACGGGGCCCCGGTGCTCGTCGACGGTGGGACCGGTCCCCAGCTTCGCCGGGCCCTGGCCAACGTGGCGGCGGTCCTGGCGGCGGAGGGCGCCGACCTGGTCGACGTGGTGAAGGCCACCGTGTTCCTCGTCGACATGGACGACTTCGCCCTCATGAACGAGATCTGGGTTGAGCTGTTGCCGGCGCCCCGCCCGACCCGCTCGGCCGTCGGCGTGGCCGCCCTGCCCCTCGGGGCCCGGGTGGAGGTCGAGGTGTGGGCCTACGCGCCGGTGCCCGCGGGTTCGCCGCCGGCGGTCGGCTCGGCCGGAGACTGAGCGCCCGCCGCCCGCCCGCCGCCCGGCGAAAGGTCAGCGGCTCAGCGTGTGCCGGCGCCCGGCACGCCCGTCGGAGTCCAGCCGCCCTGGCCGAAGCGGTAGCCGACCGAGCGGACCGTCTGGATCAGGTGGGCGTGCTCCTCGCCGAGCTTCACCCGGAGACGCCGGACGTGGACGTCCACCGTCCGGGCCCCGCCGTAGTACTCGTAGCCCCAGACCCGGTTGAGCAGGGTCTCGCGGCTGAAGACCTTTCCCGGGTGGGCGGCGAGGAAGCGCAGCAGCTCGTACTCCATGTAGGTGAGGTCCAGTACCCGGCCGGCGATGGCCGCCTGGTAGGTCTCGAGGTTGAGGAGCAGGGGACCGTGCTCGATCATCTCGGGGGCGATGCCCCGGCCCGACCGCCAGAGCAGGAGCTCGAGCCGGGCCACCAGCTCTTCGGGGCAGGACGGCAGCACGCAGAAGTCGTCGAACAGGTCGTCCCGCAGCTGGAGCCCCCCCAGCTGGCCTGCGGCGGCGACCAGGAGGAGAGGAGCGAGGGGCACCTCCCGCCGTCGCAGGTGGCGGCACATGGCAACGGCTCCGTCCAGGTCCGGCGCGGCGCAGATCACCGCCCCGGACCAGCCGTCCTTGGTGGCCGTGTCGTCGGCCGGCTCGACGGCCTCGGGCCGGGCTACGCAACGGAAGGCGTAGCCGCCCTGGCGCAGCGCCGCCTGCAGCGTTGCCGGGAGCGGGTCGGGGAAGCAGAGGAGGGGTTCCACCCGCTGGCCTCAGATCGTGGTGCCGCCGCCGGCGGCGCCGGCGGTCACAGCGTCGGGAGGTACCGGTCGAGCTCGAATTGGGAGACCTCGGCCCGGTACGCATCCCACTCGGCCCGCTTGTTGCGGATGAACCACTCGAAGACGTGCTCGCCCAGGGTGTCGAGCAGCAGCTTCGACCGCTCCATGGCGTCGACGGCCTCCTTGAGGCTGGTGGGGAGCGGCTCGATCCCCGCCGCCTCGAGCTCCGCCTCGCTCAGGGCGAACAGGTTGGCGTCGGCTTCGGCTGGCAGCTCGTAGCCCTGCTCGATCCCGTGGAGGCCGGCCGCCAGGATCACGGCGAACGCCAGGTAGGGATTGCAGGCGCTGTCCGGTGCCCGGTACTCGAGCCGGGTGGACTCGATCTTGCCGTGCTTGACGACCGGCAGGCGCACCAGGGCGGAACGGTTGTTGCGGGCCCAGCCGATGTGCACCGGAGCCTCGTACCCGGACACCAGCCTCTTGTAGGAGTTGATCCACTGATTGGTGACGGCGGTGATCTCCCGGGCGTGGTGGAGCACCCCGGCCACGAACCGGTAGGCCGTTGCCGACATGCCGTAAGGATCGTCGGTGTCGACGAAGGCGTTGTGCTCGCCCTGCCACAGCGAGAAGTGCGTGTGCATGCCCGAGCCCTGAACCCCGGCGAGGGGCTTGGGCATGAAGCTGGCGTGGACGCCGGCCCGGCGGGCCATCTCCTTCACCACCAGCCGCACAGTCATGACGGTGTCCGCCATGGTGAGGGCGTCGGTATAGCGCAGATCGATCTCGTGCTGGCTCGGGGCGTCCTCGTGCTGGGTGTGCTCGACAGGGATCCCCATCTCCTCGAGGACCAGGACCGTCTTGCGCCGCAGGTCGCTCGAACGATCGGCGAGGGACAGGTCGAAATAGGAGCCCGAGTCCAGGCCCTTGGGCGCGTGGGCCGGGTCGGCCCCGTCGAAGTAGAAGTACTCGACCTCCGGGGCGGCGAAGAACGTGTACCCCGCCGTCCGGGCCTGCTCGAGCGTGCGCCGCAGCGCATGGCGCGGGCAGCCCTCGAACGGGGTGCCGTCGAGATCGAAGATGTCGCAGAAGACCCGCGCCACCGTCTCGTCGCGCCCGTGCCAGGGCAGCAGCTGGAAGGTCTTGGGGTCCGGCCGGGCGAGGACGTCGGACTCCTGCACCCGACTGAAGCCGTCGATAGACGATCCGTCGAAGGTCATGCCTTCGTCGAGGGAGTTCTCCAGCTCGGCCGGGGTGATGTTGACGGCCTTGGCCGTGCCGAGGACATCGGTGAACCACAGCTGGACGAAGCGGATGCCCCGTTCCTCCACCGTTCGCAGCACGTAGTCGCGTTGGCTCTGCACCCGTCAACTCTCCCAGACCCGTTGCGCCGCCGGAGCT
>JBOGGF010000191.1:0-8443 GCA_050743965.1 Acidimicrobiales bacterium | reverse complement strand
CGGGCGACGCGGAAGGCATGGGTCGGGCCCGCCCCGCCGTAGGCGAGGAGCGCCAGGCCCCGCGGGTCGACGCCCCGCTGGGCGAGGAAAGGCAGGATCCGGGCGTACATGTTGGCCGTCGCCACCTCCAGGACGGCCTCGGCGGCACCGACGGCGTCGGTACCCAGCCCCTCGCCCAGGCGGGCGCAGGCTTCCTGGGCGGCACCGAGGTCGAGCGGCACTTGGCCGCCGAGGAGGTGGGTGAGCACGCCGAGGACGACGTAGGCGTCCGTGACGGTCGGCTCGGTCCCGCCCCGCCCGTAGCAGGCGGGACCGGGCATCGCCCCGGCGCTGCGAGGACCGACCTTGAGGACCCCGGCGCCGTCGACGGAGGCGACGGAGCCCCCGCCGGCGCCCACGCTCGATACGTCGACGGCTGGCAGCAGGATCGGGAAGTCCCCAACTGCCGCCTCCGTCGAGATGCGGGCGCCTGCCGGTTCGACGAGGCCGATATCGGCGCTGGTGCCGCCCATGTCGAAGGCGACGAGGGCGTCGATGCCCGCCGCCCGCCCCAGCTCGGCGGCCGCCACTACGCCGGAGGCGGGGCCGGAGAGGAGCGTCTCGACGGGCCGGCGGGATGCACGTGCCGCGCTCATGACGCCCCCGCTCGACTTGGTGGACAGCACGCCCGTGCCGACCCCCATCTCTCCCAGCGCCTTCTCGAGGTCGGAG
The DNA here is from genome assembly GCA_050743965.1 of Acidimicrobiales bacterium. Taxonomy (GTDB): domain Bacteria; phylum Actinomycetota; class Acidimicrobiia; order Acidimicrobiales; family RAAP-2; genus DAHUZJ01. The sequence goes on along the minus strand of JBOGGF010000191.1, from coordinate 7,732 downwards.
AAGTAGCGCTCCATGGTCGGCGCCACGTGGGCATTGATGACCGCGACCTGCGTCCGCTCGTACTCACGCTGCTGGGGCCAGATCTCCGAGGAGAGACTGATGTGGAGCTCCGGGAAGCGCTGCCGGACGGCCTCGCCGATCCGCCGCTCGTGGGACGGGTCACGGTAGGCGTGGAGCAGGCAGACGGCCAGCGCCTCGCAACCGGCCTCGACGAGCTCCTCGGCTCCCGCCACGGCCTCCTCCAGCGCCAGCGGGCGCACCTCCGTGCCGTCGTGGAGCAGGCGGCCATCGACCTCGCGGATGTCGCGGCGAGCGACGAGGGGCCGCGGCTGGCGCGCGTGGAAGCCGGGGGCACCGGGAAGGCGCAGACGACGCAGCTGGAGCACGTCCCGGAACCCCCGGGTGACGAGCAGGCCCACCCGCGCGCCGCTCCGCTGCAGGAGGGCGTTGAGCGCCACCGTGGTGCCATGGGAGAAGCGGTCGATGTCCGCCGGCTCGGTCCCGTCGGCCAGGAGCCGGCGGAAGCCTTCGACCACCGCTCCCGCTGGTGCCCCCGTCGTCGACGGCACCTTCATCTCCCGCAAGGAGCCACCGGCCTCGTCGAACACGACGAAATCGGTGAAGGTCCCGCCGACGTCGACGCCCACGCTCACACCCACGAGGGAACGGTACGCTCGCGAATAGATCGGGACAAGCGGTCAATGTCCGATCTCTCGATCGGACATCTCGATGGAATTACGAGACCTCCGGATCTTCGTGTGCGTCGTGGACGAACGGAGCTTCAGCGCGGCCGGACGGCGGCTGCACCTCGCCCAGTCGGGGGTCTCCGACGGCGTCGCACGGCTCGAGCGCGAGCTCGGGGCCCGGCTGCTCGAACGGGGACGCAGCGGCAGCAGCCCGACGGCCCAGGGGGCAGTACTGCTCCGGTGGGCCCGCCGTCTGATCAGCTCGGCCGACCGGGCGCGGGAGGAGGTGCGCGCCGCAGAGAGGGGGAGCGCCCCGACGATCCGAGCCGGCTTCCTGCCCACGATCACGCCGCTCGTCCTCCCCGGGTTCCTCGCCGGGATCCGGGCGCTCCCGGCACCGGCGTCGGTCAGGGTGACGGAGGGACTGGCACCACCACTCCTCGAGCAGGTCCGCGACGGCCGGCTCGACCTGGCGGTCATCTTCTTCCCGGCCGACGAGGTGCCCGGCGTCGAGTTCGTGGAGGTCGGCGAGCGACCCTTGTGCGTCATCGTCGAGGGGGACGTCGAGCTGGCGCGCCGCCGATCGGTCCCGCTCTCGACCCTCTCTCGCCACGAGTGGGTGACGTTCCCGCCCCACAACCCCGGTCGCATGTGGCTCGACACCGCGTGCGCGGCGGCGGGTTTCGTGCCCCGGATCGCGGCCGAGGTCGAGACCCCGGTCCAGCAGCGGATCTTCGTCGAGGCGGGCATAGGGGTGGCCATGGTGCCGATGGGTGGCGCCGTGGCCCTGCATGCTGCGCCCGGAGTGGCCGAGGTACGCCTCGAGGGGCCGCTGCCGCGGTTCCGCATCGGGTACGGGCACTCCCCCGAACAGGCGGGTCCGGGGACCGACACCGCCCGTCGGGTCCTGGAGTCGGTGCTCGACCGCCTGGAGCCAGACGGCGGGGGCTTCGAGACGCCAAGGCGCAAGCGGTCGCTGGTTGTCGACCGCAGTGAAGCCGTCGCTACCATGCGACAAGCCGGCAGCACGAAGCGAGGTGATCGAGGATGAACGGTTGGCACGATCTCGGGGGGCTCCAGTCCTACGGCCCCGTGCCCCGGCCCGACGGCGATGACCAGACCTTCCACCGCGAGTGGGAGGGACGCGTCTTCGGGCTCTCGCTGGCCCTGCCGTCTCAGGGCATCTACAACCTCAACGAGTTCCGACGCGCCCGCGAGCATCTCCCGCTCGAGGACCAACTGCTCGGTCCGTACTACGGCCGGTGGCTCGGGGCGATCGAGATCCTGCTCGAGGAGAAGGGCGTCCTCTCGCGTGACGAGACGGCGGCGGCGGCGAGGGCGGCGGCGACTGCGACTGCGACTGCGACTGCGACTGCGACTGCGACTGCGACTGCGACGGCCCACCTTCCCATGGCCGACGACCCGGGATCCGTAGCCGACGACGAGCGGTCCGAGCTGGCCGACCGGCTGTTGGCGCTGGTCCATTCGGGTACGCCGTCGACCAGGCCGGCCGACAGACCGCCCCGCTTCGCCGCGGGCGAGACCGTGCGGGCGAGGAACGTCCATTCGAAGGGCCACACGCGGCTGCCTCGCTACGTCCGCGGGCGCCAGGGGCAGGTGACGGCCCACCGCGGCTGCATGGTGCTTCCGGATGCCAGCGCCGCTGGCCGGGACGACGTGGCGGAGCACCTCTACACCGTTCGATTCGCCGCCCGTGAGCTGTGGGGCGAGACGGCGTCGCCGCGCGACGCCGTCTGTCTCGACCTGTGGGAGAGCTATCTGGAGCCGGTGGAGGCACGATGACGAACGAGGCGGGACGGGCAATGACCAGCGAGCATCACACATCGGCGCAGCCGGGCATCGCCGACCGGGTGGCGGCGATGGAGGCATTGCTCGTCGCCAAGGGGGTCGTCACCACCGACGCGGTCGACGCCGTCGTGGCCGCCTACGAGTCCGACATCGGGCCGCTGCGCGGCGCCGCCGTTGTGGCCCGCGCGTGGACCGATCCCGGCTTCAAGTCGCGCCTTCTCGCCCACGGCACCGCCGCCGCGGCCGAGCTGGGGATCACCGGCCTGCGCGGCGAGCACCTCATCGTGGTGGAGAACACGCCAACCGTTCACAACGCGGTCGTCTGCACTCTCTGCTCGTGTTACCCGTGGTCGGTGCTCGGCCTCCCGCCGACCTGGTACAAGTCGTCGGAGTACCGGGCGAGGATGGTGATCGAGCCCCGTGCGGTGCTGGCGGAGCTCGGGTTGGAGCTCTCCGACGACGTCGAGGTGGTCGTCTGGGACAGCAACGCCGAGACCCGCTACATGGTCCTGCCCGCGCGTCCGTCGGGGACCGAGGGGCTGGGGGAGGACGAGCTTGCCGCTCTCGTCACCCGCGACGCCATGGTGGGAGTTGCGACCCTCGCCCCGCCCGCCGGAGCTTCGTGACCGACCACATCGGGCTGTCGCCCGACGACGAGATGGGTCCCCCGCGGCGGAACGGAGAGCTCGTCTTCGAGAAGCCGTGGGAGGGGCGAGTCTTCGGTCTGGCGATCGCCATGGCAGAGCGGGGCCGGTTCGAGTGGGGCGCCTTCCGTTCGCTCCTGGTGGAGGAGACGGCGGCCGACGACGCAGGCGTCCGGGCTGGCGTCCCCAGCGGTGCCTACTACGAACGTTGGTACCGGGCCCTCGAACGGCTCCTGTCGGACCTCGGCACGGTCGACACCCCCGAGCTCGACGCCGCGGCCGAGGCGGTTGCCGCTGCCGACGATCACCAAGGGGCAGCTACCCGCGGATCCACCCGGGCGCCACGGCCGCCTGATGCCCACTGACGGGCCTGCGCCTGCTGAGCGGCCTGCCCGTACCCCACGAGAAACGTTCAGCCGCCGAGAAGAGACGCGACTGCGCAAGGTACTCCCGCGGCCGAAGGGTGGCTCCGCTATTCCGGGGGCGAATGGCTCCGTATCGGGGAGCCAAACGGCTCCGATCTCCGGAGCCGCGCTCGGGCGTCGGGAGCAAGTAGCGGGCCGGAACGGCTCGCGCCGCCGTCCCATGGTCACACCCGCTCCTGCCGTCGACCCGCCCCCGAGGCCGGTCCGAAGGTCAGTGGTCGAGCTGCCTGGGGACCACCTCGACGTCGACCACCTCGTCGCCCCGGAGGACCCGCAGGACCACCGGGCGGCCGATCGCCTCGGCGCCCATGAGGCCCTGGAGGTCGCCGGCCGTGCGCACGGGTTCACCGCCGGCGGCGAGGATCGTGTCCGTCGGGCGCACCCCGGCGACGGCGGCCGGGCTCCCGTCGACCACGTCGACCACGCCCACCCCGCTGTCCTGGCCGAAGCGGGCGGTGTGGCGGGGCGCCAAGGGGCGGCCCCCGCCGACCACGCCGAGGTAGGCGCGGCGGACGACCCCGTCCCGGATCAGGCTGCCCACCAGGCCGAGGGTCATGGCGTTGACGGGGACGGCCAGGCCGAGCCCGATGCCGGCGAGCGCCGTATTGACCCCGACGAGCCGCCCGCGCGAGTCGACCAGGGCACCGCCCGAGCTCCCCGGGTTGAGGGCGGCGTCCGTCTGGATGACGTTCTCGATGACGCGCCCGCCGGCCGGGAGGGTGCGCCCCAGGGCGCTGACCACCCCGGCGGTCACAGTGCCGGCCAGGCCGCGCGGGTTGCCCGCAGCCACGACCAGCTGGCCGATCCGCAGCCGGTCGGCGTCGCCGCGCTCGACCGGCTGCACCGGCGCCGGCTCGAGGCGGGCCACGGCGAGGTCGGACAGCGCGTCACGTCCGACCACCTCGAAGTCGAGGTCCCGGCCGTCGGGGAACGACGCGATCCCGCCGTCGATGGCCTCGACGACGTGGGCACAGGTGAGGAGGTAGCCGTCGGCGGAGAGGACCACCCCGCTGCCGGCGCCGGTCCCCCGATGGCGGGCCCGCAAGGCGGCGACCGAGGGCAGGACCCGCTCGGCCACCGCCGTGATGACGGTCGAATAGGCGTCCAGGGCCTCGTGGTCGTCCACCGGCGCCTCGCCGTCGAGCATGCCGTCGAGCACGCCGGTCACAGGAGCGTCGGCCCTTCCGCCCGGACCTTGGCCACGCCGACCAGGGCCTGGCGCAAGTCGTCCAGCCACTCGGCCTGATGCCGCCCGACGAGCTTCACGCACCATCCCAGGGCGTCGCTCCGGCTCCGGGCGACCCCGGCGTCGACCAAGGTGTCGAGCACGAGGCGCTCGGACAGCCGCAACCGGGTCATCACCGGGGCGCTCAGCGAGGTGAAGATGGTGACCTCTCCCTCGTGCTCGACCCCCCAGGAGACCTTGCGGCGGAACCGGACCTCGGCCTCCTCGGCGATGGCGACGCGCTCGGCCCGGGTGCTCTCCCGGAACGCCGTGGCCGTGGTGCCGGCCGGCAGCACGCCGACGCACAGGATCTCGTCGTCGTCGAAGTCGACGCGCGGCGGACCGGTGAACCAGCCGCCGGGCACCTTCCCGGCCAAGAACTTCTGGATGCTCTCGCTCTGTTTCATTGATTACAAGATTACACTTCTCGCCGGGCGATCGGCAAGGCGCCCGCCGGGTCCCCAGGGGTCGATCGATGCGCTCTTCGCCGGTGAGCTCGACCTCGCCTGGCAGGCCCATCTCACCTCCGGCGGCTTCCCGAGGGCCGTGACCGAACACCACCGAGGGGGCGAAGTCTCCGACGACTTTCTGCACGACCTCGAAGCGTGGCTGCACCGGGACGTCGATCCGGACGCCGGCGAGGACTCGGTCCCGAAGTTGCTCGGAGAGCTCGAGAGGCGTTGCACCTCGCCACTCAACCGCACTGCTCTCGCCGAGGATCTCGGGTACGCCCATCGTCAGGCACTCGACCGGCGGCTTCAGCGGCTCGTCCGCGCCTGCGCAGCCCTGCCGTGCCACCAGGTCGACGGCGGAGGCCGGCGGGTCGCCGGCGCCCAGTCCAAGCTCTACCTGGCGGATCCCGTCCTCGCCTGGACTACGCAGCGGCCTCGAGCGCCCCGACTTCACGCGGCTGACCGAGGCTGCACTCGGCGTAGCTCTTGGCCGAACGGTCGATCGTCTCGAGCCCGGCGGGCTCATGGCCGAGGACACGATCGGCTACGTGCGGACGGGGGGGCAATGAGATCGACTTTGGACCGGCGCCCGGGCCGACACCGGCGGGAGCGCGCGCCACGCGGACCGTCGTCGACCTGTCGCACGCGACCTGGGCAGTGCCGGCGCCGGTGCTCGCGTTGCTGCTCGAGTAGGTCGGGCACCGCGGCCGCCGAGCGAGGGGCGGGTGGCGCGTGTGGGAGGGCCCCGGATGGCAAGAGCGAGGGGTGGCCCGTACGGAAGGGATCCGGCGTGGCGGAGCCACGACGGGAAGGGTCCGTGAGGGTCAGGACCCCGAGCGACCCCCCTGCAAGCCGCCGCGCCGATGCAACCTGGGCCCCGCGCGGCGGACATCAGTGGGCGTGCAAGCCACCTCGCCGCAACCCTCGACGAGCGGCCGACGCCCCCCACCAGGGGCAAGAGGAATAAATTCCAGCAGTGCTCGTGCGTTTGCGGGGGCAGATGCGTTATCATCACGTGCGACAATGAAATGTCACGACAGGGAGCCGAGTCGGCGACGCCCACGGGGAAGGGCGAGACGGGTGGAAGATCCCGTCGTCGGCTGACGATCGGGGGGTCCACGGATGGGAGAAGGGTTCGATCTCGAAGCAGCGGTCCTTGCGCTGAGCAGCCCCATGGTGCTGATGGAGCGCATCCTCGACGAGGCGCTCCGGCTCATCACCACCGCCGACGGCGCGGTCGTCCAGCTGGTGGAGGGCGACCAGCTCCGCTACGCCTGCACGGTGGGGACCCTCACGGACTTCTCCGGCCTGCAGGTCAAGATCGACGCCACCCTGTCGGGCGCAGCGCTGCACTCCGCGTCGACGATGGTGTGCGACGACGCCGAGGAAGACCCCCGGGTCGATCCCGAGGTCGCCCGCCGGATCAACACCCGGGCGATGATCTGCGTGCCGTTGCACTACGCCCGCAAGCAGGTGGGCATCCTGAAGGTGGTCGCCACGGCGCCCAACGTCTTCAGCGAGTGTGACGTGGCCACGCTGGCCGGGCTGTCGACCTTCGTGTCCGCCGCCATCGGGGCGGCATCGGAGCTCAATGCCGCAACCGACGAGCTCCTGACGGCCGACGTCACGGTGGCAGACGGCATGGTGGCTGACGGCATGGTCGCCGTGCGCGACACCCGGGGAACGTCGGCGTTCGTCGCCAACGTGCTCTACCCCGGGGTCGCCGACAACATCGAGTCGGCGAAGGTGATCGAGCAGGTGCTCGACGAGCGGGCCTTCGCCATGGCCTACCAACCGGTGGTCGACGTGGTCGACGGCCGGGTGGTCATGGTCGAGGCCCTCGCCCGGTTCGCCCCCGAGCCCTACCGCACGCCCGACCTGTGGTTCCACGACGCATGGCAGGCCGGGCTCGGTGCCGAGATGGAGCTGGCGGCCGTCGAGGCGGCGCTGGCCGACCTCGACCAACTGCCGGAGGACTGCACCCTGGCAGTCAACATCAGCCCGCCCGTGGTCACACGTCCCCGCCTGCGGCACCTGCTGTCGACGGTCGCCAGCGACCGGGTGGTGATCGAGCTGACCGAGCACGTCGCCATCGACGACTACGCCCGCGTCCGCACCACACTGTCGTCACTGCGCTCGCTCGGCGTTCGGCTGGCCGTGGACGACACGGGGGCTGGTTTCGCCAGCCTGAGCCACATCGTCAAGCTGGGACCCGACCTCATCAAGCTCGACTACGAGCTGATCCACGGCATCGCCAAGGACCCGGTCCGCAAGAGCCTGGCCACGGCCATCGTCAGCTTCGCCGCCGACATCGGCGCCGAGATCGTGGCCGAGGGCGTGGAGACGAGGGGCGAGCTCGACGTCGTCCGCAACCTCGGCATCCGCTACGCCCAGGGCTACCTCCTGGGGGCGCCCGGCGCCCTCGGCGCCCTCGGGGACCTCGGGGGGGCGCCCGGCGCCCTCGGTGGTCTCGGCGACCTCGGCCGCCTTG
>JBOGGF010000190.1:0-3240 GCA_050743965.1 Acidimicrobiales bacterium | reverse complement strand
ATGGATGGCAATGGCCGTTGGGCCGAGGCCCGGGGCCTGCCGCGGACCGAGGGCCATCGCCGCGGCGAGGAGACCCTCGCCGCCACCGTCCGGGCGGCCGACGCGCTCGGGATCGGCTGGTTCACCGCCTATGGGTTCTCCACGGAGAACTGGACCCGGCCCAAGCTGGAGGTCGACTACATCCTCGGCCTCCACAAGAACATCTTCGGGCGGCGCCAGGAGATGCACGCCAACAACGTCCGGATCCGCTGCATCGGCCGGCCGGTGTCGAAGACCTCCCGGATCCCCCGCCGGATCCTGCGGGAGATGGACCGCTCGGTGGAGCTCACCCTGGACAACACCGGGCTGCAGTTCACCCTGGCGTTCGACTACGGGGGCCGGGAGGAGCTCGTCTACGCCGCCCGCCGGCTGCTCGACGCCCACAGAGAATCGGGCGTCCCGATCACCGAGATGACGCTGTCGGAACACCTGTACGAGCCGGCGCTGCCGCCGGTCGACCTGTTGGTGCGGACGTCCGGCGAGCACCGGGTGTCCAACTTCTTGCTGTGGGAGGCGGTCGACGCGCCGTTCTACGTGACGCAGGCCTACTGGCCGGACTTCGACCGGGCGGAGCTGGAGGCGGCGATCGCCTGGTGGCAGGGATGGATTGCCGAGCACCCGGACGAGACGGTGGCCTCGCGCTGGAACGGGGGCCTTCCTCAACGGGAACGGACCGGCACGAGGACGACATCCCCGGCCTGAGGGCCCGGTCGCCGCATCACCCTCGAACTTGACATAATGGCCCTTATCGGCGGCTACGGGGGAGGTCCGGCGTTTCGGGGCGACCAGCCCACTTGCGTCCCAGCGACGGCCGGTCCTCCCAACCTGCGTTTCAGGGTAAGGATGATGGCGGCAGCCGACCGTCGAGGCCGGCGGCGAGACCGAGCGAGCACCCACCAGGAAGGAACCCGGCAATGGCCGATCCCGTCGTCGAAGTCATGGTCGAGATCCCCGGGGGCAGCCGGAACAAGTACGAGTACGACCACGACCGTGACGTCATCCGGCTCGACCGCCGTCTGGCCACGGCGACCGCCTACCCGTCCGACTACGGCTTCGTGCCCGACACGCTGGCTCAGGACGGCGACCCGCTGGACGCCCTCGTGGTACTGGAGGACCCCACCTTCCCCGGCTGCCTGGTGAAGGTGCGGATCCTCGGGGTCTTCCTGATGTTCGACGAGGCAGGGCCCGACGCCAAGCTCATCACCGTGCTCGAGCACGACCCGATTCGGGCCGACACCCGCGACGTGTCGGACCTGCCGCGCCAGCTGCTCGACGAGATCGAGCACTTCTTCAGCATCTACAAGGACCTCGAGCCCGGGAAGCGGACGGAGACCAAGGGCTTCGAGGGCCGGGAAGCCGGGCTGGCCGAGCTGGCCGAGTGCCGGGAGCGCTACCGCCGGCACGGGTCGGGCGGAGCGATCTCGCCGCCACCGTAGCCCCGCCACCCCGAGCCCAACACCGGCGCGGCGCCGGGCGGGCCGCTCAGAAGCCGAATGGTGAGACGCTGCCCGATGTCGGGGACGTGCCGCCGCCCCCGGCTGTTGTTGTCAGGGTCCGCTGCTGCTCCTGCTGCTGCAGCTGGGACTGGGACTCCAAGGTGACGGTGGCTGTCCGCTTCAGGTCGCCCCGGTAGTAGGTGACCTGGACCTGGTCCCCCGGCTGGTGCCGCTCGGTGACCGACTGGAGCTGCTCGGCCGAGCTGATCGCGGCCGAGTCGACGGCGACGACCACGTCGCCCTGCCGCAGGCCCGCCTGGCTCGCCGCCGACCCGGCGACGACGGTCTGCACCACGGCGCCGGACGTCGGGGTGAAGCCGTACTGCTGGCGGAGCTGGTCGGTCAGGGTCTCGACCTCGACCCCGAGCACGCCGCCGCTCGCGGTGCCGCCCTTCTCCAGGCTGGGCAGGAGCGATTCGACCTTGCCCGAGGGGATGGCGAAGCCGATGTTCTGGGCGCTCGTCCCGTCGGCGGTGCTGCCGGCGATGGCGGTGTTCATCCCGATCACCTGACCGGCGGTGTCGATCAGCGGACCGCCGGAGTTGCCCGGGTTGATGGCGGCGTCGGTCTGGATCATGTTGGAGAGGGTCTCGGCCGCCACCGCGCCGTTGCCCCCGGCGGTGAGCGTGCGGCCGAGAGCCGAGATGATCCCCTGGGTGACCGTCGGGGTGCCGGCAGCCAGTCCCAGGGCGTTGCCGATGGCGACCACAGCGTCGCCGACCTGCGCCTTGGCCGAGCGCCCGAAGACCACGGTGGGCAGTCCGGCGGGCGCTGTCGCGATCTGCAGCAGGGCCACGTCTGTCGCCTGGTCGGCGCCGACGAGGGTGGCTGCCTGCCTTGTCGATGTCGTCTTGCCCGACTCGGTGACGGTGATGGTGGCGCGGTGTGTGTTCTCCGCCAGCTCGACGACGTGGTTATTGGTGATGACCTCGCCGCTCTGGGAGATGATCATCCCGGTCCCCTGGTCCTCCTGGCCTCGGGCCTTCACGTCAATGGAGACGATGGCCGGCAGCACCTTGTGCACCAGCTCGGGGATGGTGACGTTGCCGCTGACCACCGCGGCGCCCGGCGTGGCCGAGCCTTCGTTGACCGTGAGGGAAGAGCCGTTGGTTGTGGCAAACGCCTCGGTGATGCCGACGCCGGCGGCCGCTCCCACGACGGCGGCGACCACCGCCACCGGCACCCAACCGCCGAAGATGCCGGTCGGTCGGCGGCGCCGGCGGGCGCCGGCCGTGCCGGTCGCCGTGCCGATCGCTGTGGTGACGGCGTCTCCCTCGCCGGCCCGCCACTGGGGCGGGCTCCACGGCGCAGGGGTCCACGGGGCGGGCATCCACGGCACCTCGGTGGCGCCGTGGGGCGGGTCGTCCGCTCCCCCGCGCTCGGCCGTTGCAGCCGTCGGGGGCGCGGGGTCGTGGTGTCCTGGACGCGAGCCCGGGTTCGCGTCGCTCGCGTCGAGGTCTTCGGGCATCGGGAGGTCCTCCTCGGCAGCGGCGGTCCGGCCTGCGATCCCGGCGCCGGCTCGGAGCCGCCGGCACGCCAGCCACGCGCCCGCCCGGGCGCGTGCCATGGTACCGGTGGGTGGGCAGGCAGGCTCGGCGGGGCCCAGTCGATCCGCCGTCACCGGCGGGCGGGCCGCGTTCGGAGCAGAGGGTGACGATCCTCTTGTCTACACGGCCATGTCGTGTCCTGGCCTGCTGCACCGACC
>JBOGGF010000189.1:0-2314 GCA_050743965.1 Acidimicrobiales bacterium | reverse complement strand
GGTGAGGGCGTCGTGGTGCACCCGGTGCTCGAGCGCCGCCTCGTGCGACTTGCGCTCGGTGATGTCCTGGAACTGGCTGAAGAGGTACAGGGGGCGCCGGTCGTCGTCCCGGATGAGGGAGACGTTGAGCAGGCACCACACCGTCGAGCCGTCGGCCCGCAGGTACCGGCGCTCCGAGCGGTAGCGGTCGATCTCGCCGGCGAAGAGCCGCTCGCGCCGGGCGAGGCGCTCAGCGGCGTCCTCGGGGTGCACGAGATCGGCCACCATCGTCCCGACGAGGCGCTCGGGCGGCATGCCCAGCAGCTCGCACAGCGCCGGGTTGACCTCGAGGATGCTGCCTTCCAGGTCGGTGATGGTCATCCCGGCCGTGCCGTGCTCGAACCCCAGGCGGAAGCGCTCCTCGGCGAACCGCCGGGCCCGCTCGGCCCGGACACGCGCGGTGACCTCCGAGAGGTTCACCACCACGGCACCTTCGAGGTCGCCGGTGAGCGTGGCCTCGACCCAGCGCTCGTCGGGCCCACGGGAGCCCAGCCGCAGCTCGAGGTGGCGGGTCGTCTGCCGGCGTGCGCCGGCGGCGACGAAGGCTCGCCGGGCCTTCGTCTCGTCGGCCGGGTGGAAGAGCGTGGCGGCGTCGGCGCCGGTGATCCGGTCGACCGGCCAGAACCGCTCGATCGACGGGCTGGCCTCGCGGACCGCCAGGTCGCGGTCGAGCAACAGGTAGCCGTCGGAGGCGTGCTCGAGGAGCTGCCGCCGCCGCCGCTCGGCGGCCAGGTGGGCCGCATGCGCCTCCCGCTCCTCGGTCACGTCGCGGAAGCAGGCCACGACGGCGTACGGCGGGTCGCCCGGCTTGTCCGCCAGGAGGGAGGCGAACACCTCCACCCAGCGCACCTCGCCGTCGAGCCGCCGCATCCGCTGGACGGACAGCTCGACGGGGCGACCGGTGCGCAGCGCGGTCGCCGACGCGAGCTCGTCCTGGCCCAGGGGCCTGCCGTCCTCGTCGGCGAGCTCCAATGCCCCGGCCGGGAACGGCCGGAAGAGCAGGTCGTCCACCGGCGCGCCCAGGAGGTCGGCGGCACGCTGGTTCACGTAGAGCACCCGGTCGGAGGTCGAGCAGATCATCACGCCCTCGAGCAACGTGTCGACCACCCCCCGCAGGTGGACGATGTGGCCGACGAGCCGACGGACGCGAGGACCCGGGGTGGTGCCGTCGCGCAGCGCGGCCCGGAGCGCCGGCGCGGTCAACCCGGCTCGGGGCACGAAGTCGCTCGCCCCCCTGGCCAGCACGGCCGGGCCGTCCGCTGCCTCGCACACGACGACGACGGCCGGCCCCTGTCGCACGATCCGCAGCTCCCCGACGGCGGTCGCCAGCGCCTCGCCCGACAGGCGCAGGGCGAACAGCACGGCGGCGAACCGCTCACGGCAGACGGCGGGGAACGCCTCGTCGAGGGAGCCGGCGGCGACGAGCTCGCCCGGGCCGAGCCCGGCCAGCTGCACGAGGCGGTCGAGGTCGCCGGGGAGGCACACGACGAGCGTCCGCGCACCATCCGCCCGCTCGCCCAGTGGTGCAGCGATGTCCATCATCGCGAGTCCCCCGATCTCCTTCTGGGTGATCGGAGCTTCGCGACGCTGCCTTGACCCGGCCGGCGTGGTGGGAGGCGACCGATGGGCCAGGCCTACTCTCGGGTCCCTACTGGTAGGCGAAGGCGATCGGAGTGGAGGTGCCGCTCGTGGTGGTGATCGTCACCGGCACTGTCGCCGGCGCCGCGCCGAGGTCCGGCACTGTCGCGGTGCACGACATGGTGCCACTACAGCTGGTCGACGCCGTGGTGCCGGCGAAGGCGACGACGATCTGGCCGTTGCTGCTGTAGAAGCCGGACCCCGAGAGGACGATCTGCTGCCCGGCGCTGCCCGACGTCGGCGAGAGCGACGTGAGCTGCGGCGCGTTGGGTGTGGCGTTCGTCGGGGCGGTGGTGGTCGTGGTCGCGGTGGTGGGGGCGCTCGCCGCCGGCGCCGTCGAGGGCGGGAGCGTCGTGCTCGGCGTGCTCGGCGTGCTCGATGCGGGAGGGGCCGTCGGCGGGGCGGCGGGACCGGTGGCGGTGCCGGGGCCGGAGCCGGTGTTTTGGTGGTTGCTCGGCGCCGGCGACCCCCCGAGGGTGAAGCCGACCGCGAGTGCGATGGCGATCACCGCGGCTACGACGATCAACGTCGTCTTGCCACTCCTGCTCGCCAGGCCCAGCTGCGGTCGCCGGCTCGGAGGCCGGGGGGGACGGGGAGGTCCGGGACGGGGAGGTCCGGGGCGCGGAGTGCGGGGCGG
>JBOGGF010000188.1:0-1651 GCA_050743965.1 Acidimicrobiales bacterium | reverse complement strand
GATGTCGGCCGCCCTCTCGATGCTCGAGGTGGTGGACCAGGTCGGCCAGGAGCGCCACGCCAACCCGCAGCTCTACGAGATGCTCGTCGGCGCCCTCCGGGTGCTCGACGACACCGCCCCGCCGATGGTGGCGCCGGCCTTCTTCTTGAAGGTGCTGGCCCTCGAGGGGTCGGCCCCGGTCCTCGACATGTGCGTGTCGTGCGGCGAGGAGGACGCCGCCCAGCTGGTCGCCTTCGACCTGGTCGAGGGCGGTGTCCACTGCCGGAGCTGCCGGCGGGGTCGCCCGCTGTCGGGACCCGGGCTGGCGCTGTTGCGCCGCACCCTGGGCGGGGGGCTGGGCGGCGTGCTGGCCGAGCCGCGCTCGGCCGTCACCGACGAGGTGGGCTCGCTGGCCACCGAGGCGATGGAGGCCCACCTCGATCGGCGCCTCCGGGCCGTCCGCGCCGGGCCGGTGCCGTGACCGGGTCCGCACCGACCGCACCCGCACCCTTCGGCGTGTACGTCCACGTCCCGTTCTGCCGGTCGCGCTGCGACTACTGCGCCTTCGCCACCTATACCGACCGGGACCACCTGATGGCGGACTACGCCGCGGCCTGCACGGCCGAGATCCGTCGAGCCGTCGACGAGGGCATGCCCGCGGCCACCTCCGTCTTCTTCGGCGGGGGCACGCCATCCCGCCTCCCCCCGGACCTGCTGGGTGCCATCCTGGTCGCCATCCCCACCGGCCCCGGGGCCGAGGTCACCGTGGAGTGCAATCCCGAGGACGCCCGGCCGGGGCGGCTGGCCGCCTACCGGGCGGCGGGGGTGACCCGGATCTCCCTGGGCGTGCAGTCGACCTCCCCCCACGTGCTGGCCGGCCTGGGACGGCGCCACACGGCCGGGGCGGTGCCGGCCGCAGCCGCGGCCGTGGCCTCTGCCGGCTTCGCCTCGTGGAGCATGGACCTCATCTTCGGCGGGGCGGGTGAGCGCGAGGCCGACTGGGACGCCAGCCTGGCCGACGTGGTGGGCCTGCCCGACCCGCCCCCGCACGTCAGCGCCTACGCCCTCACCGTGGAGCCGGGGACGCCCCTGGCCGCCGAGCCCGACCGGCATCCCGACGACGACGTCCTGGCGGCGCGCTACGAGCGGGCCGACGAGGCGCTGGCGGCGGCGGGCTACCGGTGGGAGGAGATCTCCAACTGGGCCCGGCCGGGCCACGAGTGCCGTCACAACCACCTCTACTGGGCACAGGGGGACTACCGGGGGATCGGATCGGCCGCCCATTCCCATCGGTCGGGCCGCCGCTGGTGGAACGTCCGCACGCCGGACCGGTACGTCCGGGCCATGTCGTCGGGCGCCAGCCCGGTGGCGGGCGAGGAGGTCCTCACCGTCGCCCAACGCCGGTTCGAGGCGCTGACGCTCTCGCTGCGCACCCCGTCGGGGGTCCCGGCTGCCGCCCTGGCCGACGACCCCGATCTCGAGGGCCTGGTCGCCTTGGACGGGAGCCGGGCCGTGCTCACCGTCCGGGGACGGCTGCTGGCCGATGCCGTCAGCGCCAGGCTCCGGGTCGACGCCGGTCTGCGCTGAGGGCCGACAACCCCACCGGCGACGAGGGCGAACGGCGCTGTCCGGGCGGCGCGCCCGGGCTGGGGGCGGGAGGACAGCCGGTACC
>JBOGGF010000187.1:0-12818 GCA_050743965.1 Acidimicrobiales bacterium | reverse complement strand
GGCCGAGGCCGAGGCGGCGACGCCGGCAGCCGGCGGCGTGGATGTCGAGGAGCAGGCCGAGCAGACCGAGCAGGCCCAGCAGGCAGACCTGCCGGCCGACGCAGACACAGAGGAGGAAGGATAATGGCCGACGCCAGCCCCGCCGGCGGCGCTGCCACCCGGCTCAACCGGCGCAAGGTCCGGGAGGGCATGGTCGTGTCCGACGCCATGCAGTCCACCGTCGTGGTGGCGGTCGTCGAGCGCGTCCGCCACCCCCGGTACGGCAAGACGGTGCAGCGGACCAAGCGCCTCTATGTCCACGACGCCGACGGCGCCGCCAAGGTGGGCGACCGGGTGCGGGTCGTCGAGATCCGCCCCATGTCGAAGCTGAAGCGGTGGCGGCTGGCCGAAGTGATGGAGCGGGCCCGATGATCCAGCAGGAGTCTCGCCTGCGGGTGGCGGACAATTCCGGCGCCCGCGAGGTGCTGTGCATCCGGGTGCTGGGCGGGTCCCGGCGCCGCTACGCCAGCATCGGGGACATCTTCGTCGCCACCGTCAAGGACGCCATCCCCGCCGCGGCGGTGAAGAAGGGGGACGTGGTGCGCTGCGTGGTGGTCCGCACCACCAAGGAAAAGCGCCGCCCCGACGGCAGCTATATCCGCTTCGACGAGAACGCCGCCGTCCTCATCAACGACCAGCAGCAGCCCCGCGGTACCCGCATCTTCGGGCCCGTCGGACGCGAGCTGCGGGACAAGAGGTTCATGCGCATCGTGTCGCTGGCCCCGGAGGTGTTGTGATGCGGGTCCGCAAGGGAGACCGGGTGGTCGTCCGCTCGGGCAAGTACAAGGGCCACCGGAGCGAGGTGGTGCGCGCACTGCCGACCGAGGACAAGGTCGTCGTCGAGGGCGTCAACGTGGCCAAGCGCCACATCAAGCCGACCCGGGCCACCATGCAGGGCGGCATCATCGACAAGTTCATGCCGATGCCCGTCTCGAACGTGTCGGTCGTCTGCCCCTCGTGCGGCGCGCCGACGAGAGTGGGCATGCGCTTCGACGAGCAGGGCAACAAGGTGCGGGTCTGCCGCAAGTGCGGGGTGGACCTGTGAGCGCCCCGGCGACCATTGCCGCACCCCGGCTCAAGATCCGCTACCGGGAGGAGGTCCGGGCGCGCCTCAAGGAGGAGCTCGGACTGGCCAACGTGATGGAGGTGCCCCGCCTGGAGAAGGTGGTGGTGAACATGGGCGTCGGCCGGGCCACCCAGCAGGCGTCGCTCATCGAGGGGGCCCAGCGGGACCTCGAGACCATCGCCGGCCAGAAGCCGGTCGTGACGAGGGCCAAGAAGTCCATCGCCGGGTTCAAGCTCCGGGAGGGCATGCCCATCGGGGTGAAGGTGACCCTGCGGGGCGACCGCGGATGGGAGTTCCTCGACCGGCTCATCAGCCTTGCCATCCCGCGCATCCGCGACTTCCGCGGGCTCTCGCCCCGGTCGTTCGACGGCCAGGGCAACTACACCTTCGGTGTCACCGAGCAGCTGATCTTCCCCGAGATCGACTACGACCGGATCGACACCGTCCGCGGCATGGACATCACGATCGTCACCACCGCACGCACCGACGAGGAGGGAAGGGCATTCCTCCGGGCGTTCGGCTTCCCGTTCCGACAGGAGACCCGATAGGCATCATGGCGAAGAAGGCACTGATCCAGAAGCAGCAGCGCACGCCCAAGTTCAAGGTTCGTGCCTACACCCGGTGCCGGCGTTGCGGCCGGCCCAAGGCCGTGTTTCGCAAGTTCGGGCTGTGCCGGATCTGCCTGCGGACCATGGTGCACGCCGGCGAGGTGCCCGGCGTCACGAAGGCCAGCTGGTAGGGGGTGCGGCCATGACCATGACCGACCCGATCGCCGACATGCTCACCCGGATCCGCAACGCCAGCACGGCGCAGCGCGAGACGGTGACGATGCCGGGCTCCAAGCTCAAGGAGGCCCTTGCCGGGATCCTCGAGCGAGAGGGGTTCATCGCCGGCTACGCCGTGCGCCAGGAGACCGGCCGCCCCGGATCGATCCTGGATATCACCATGAAGTACTCGTCTGAGCGGGAACGGGTCATCGGTGGCATCCGGCGGGTGTCGAAGCCGGGCCTGCGCATCTACGCCCGGGCCGACCGGATGCCGCGGGTGCTCGGCGGGATGGGCGTGGCGGTGCTCTCCACCAGCCACGGCCTGATGACCGATCGCGAGGCGCGCCAGCGCCACCTCGGTGGCGAGGTGCTGTGCCATGTCTGGTAGCCGGTCCGCAGTGCCGGCACGATCGCAAGGAGCACGCTGATGTCCCGCGTCGGGCGATCGCCCATCGCCGTCCCCTCGGGGGTCACCGTCGCGCTGGCCGACGACTCGGTCACCGTGACCGGACCGCAGGGCAGCCTGGCCCGGCGGCTGCCGGAGGGCATCTCGATCACCCAGGACGGCGACGTCCTGAGCGTGGCTCGCGCCGACGACGAGCGCCGTCATCGCGCCCTGCACGGCCTCACCCGGTCGCTGGTCGCCAACATGGTCACCGGGGTGACGCAGGGCTTCTCGAAGGAGCTGGAGATCGTCGGCGTCGGCTACCGGGCCAACGCCCGCAGCACGACGGCCCTCGAGATGTCGCTCGGGTTTTCGCACCCGGTGCTGGTCGACGCCCCCGACGGCGTCATCTTCGAGGTCCCGAGCCCCACCCGGGTGGTGGTCCGGGGGATCGACAAGGAGCTGGTGGGCCAGGTGGCAGCCGATATCCGCAAGATCCGCAAGCCCGAGCCCTACAAGGGGAAGGGTGTCCGGTACGCCGGCGAGCGGGTGCTGCGCAAGGCCGGGAAGGCGGCCAAGTGATGGGCCGCACCGACCGCCGCAAGGCGCTGCGGGTCCGGCGCCACGCCCGCGTGCGCCGCATGGTCTCGGGCTCGGCCGAGCGACCCCGCCTGGCCGTCAGTCGCAGCCTGCGCCACATCTCGGCCCAGGTCATCGACGACGACACCGGCCGCACCCTGGTGGCGGCCTCGACCGCCGAGCGGTTGCTGCGCGACCAGCTCGGGACCGCCGGTGGCGGTAACGTGAGTGGGGCCGAGGCGGTGGGTCGGCTCGTGGCCAGCCGGGCCAAGGCCGCCGGCATCACGCGCGTGGTGTTCGACCGGGGAGGCTTCGCCTACCACGGCCGTGTTGCTGTGCTGGCCGATGCTGCCCGCCAAGAGGGACTGGAGCTCTGACCGCCATGACCGACGTGCAGTACGAAGAGCGGACCATCCGGGTCAACCGGGTGGCCAAGGTGGTCAAGGGCGGTCGCCGCTTCTCGTTTGCCGCCCTCATGGTCGTCGGCGACGGCAACGGTCGGGTCGGCCTCGGCTACGGCAAGGCGAAGGAGGCGGGCCTGGCGGTCCAGAAGGGGATCGAGGAGGCGCGCAAGAATGTCTTCGAGGTGCCCCTCGCCGGCTCCACCATCACCCACCCCGTGATCGGCGAGAGCGGTGCCGGGCGGGTACTGCTCAAACCGGCCTCACCCGGGACCGGGGTCATCGCCGGCGGGGCCGCCCGCGCCATCCTCGAGATGGCCGGGATCCACGACATCCTGGCCAAGTCCCTCGGCTCCTCCAACGGCATCAACGTGGCCCACGCCACCATCGCCGGGCTGCAGGCGCTGCGGCGGCCCGACCAGGTCGCCGCGCTGCGGGGCAAGCAGGCCGACGAGGTCACCCCCACCGGCGTCCTGCGCGCCTACCGCGAGCGCCGGCGGGAGACCGAGCTGTTCGCCGAGGCCCGCTGACGTGGCCCTCCGCGCCGAGGCCACCGCGGCCAGCGAGGTCGGCCGCCTGCGCGTGACGCAGGTCCGCTCGGCCATAGGCTCCAAGCCCAAGCACCGGGGAACCCTCCGGGCTCTGGGGCTGCGAGGGATCGGGCAGTGCAACGACCTGCCCGATCGTCCGGAGATCCGGGGCATGCTGGCGCGCGTCCCGCACCTGGTGACCGTCGAGGAGGTGAGCGGATGAAGCTCCACGAGCTCAGCCCGCCCGAGGGCGCCAACCGGGCCAAGCGCCGGGTCGGCCGCGGCATCGGCGGCAAGGGCGGCAAGACCGCCGGTCGCGGCACCAAGGGCCAGCGGGCGCGCGACACCGTCCCCGCCGGCTTCGAGGGAGGCCAGCTGCCCCTGATGCAGCGGGTGCCCAAGCTGCGGGGGTTCAAGAACCCGTTCCGGGTCGAGTACACCCCGGTGAACCTCGGCGCGCTGGTGCGCGCCGGGTCGGAGGAGGTCACCCCGGCGTCCCTGGCCGCCGCTGGGGTCGTCCGCAAGGGCGCTCTGGTGAAGGTCCTGGGCGGCGGGGAGGTCGGCCGGTCCCTGCGGGTATCGGCCCATGCCTTCTCGGCGTCGGCCGAGGCGGCCATCACCGCGGCCGGGGGCACGGTGGAGCGGCTGCCCCTTCCCTTCGGCGGCGGGCGCCCCCCTGCACGTGGCAACGCCCTGACGAACCGCTAGCCGGCCGGCTGGCACCAGGCACATGCTGTCGAGGCTTGGCAACATCTTCCGGGTCGCGGACCTCCGTAACAAGGTCCTCTTCACCTTCCTGGTCATTGCCCTCTACCAGATCGGGGCGAACGTCCCGGTCCCGGGGGTGAACTGGTCCCAGCTGCAGGCTTTGCAGGGCCAGGCGGGGGCCTCCGGGGTCCTTGGCTTCCTCAACCTGTTCTCGGGCGGCGCGCTCGTGCGCCTGGCGGTGTTCGGGCTGGGCGTGATGCCCTACATCACCAGCTCGATCATCATCCAGCTGCTGGCGACGGTCATCCCCAAGCTCGAGGAGTGGCGGGACCAGGGCGCGGTGGGGCAGAAGAAGATCACCCAGACCACCCGCTACCTGACGGTGGCCCTGGCCCTGATGCAGTCGACCGGCCTCGTCTACGCCTTCCACGGCCACGATTCGGCCCTCCTCGGGACGAGCATCGACCTCATCCCCAAGTTCACCGTTCCGCTGGCGGCGTTCATGGTGCTGATCCTCACGGCCGGGACGGCCTTCGTCATGTGGCTGGCCGAGCTGATCACCCAGCGCGGCATCGGCCAGGGCATGTCGATCCTCATCTTCGCCAACGTGGTGGCGGCCATCCCCGCGGGCGGCAAGGGCGTCTACCAGGAGGGCGGCCTCGCCAAGACGGCGGCCATCGTGGCCGTCTCGCTCGTGCTGCTGGTCTGCATCGTCTACATGACACAGGGCCAGCGCCGGATCCCGGTCACCTTCGCCAAGCGGGTGGTCGGCCGGCGGACCTACGGCGGGCAGAGCACCTACATCCCCCTGAAGGTGAACCAGTCCGGGGTCATCCCCATCATCTTCGCCAGCTCCGTGCTCTACATCCCCGTGCTCGCCAGCAACGTCGTGCCGTGGCACGGCTTCCAGAGCTTCGTGCGCAACAACATCACACCGACCAGCATGGTGTACATCTCGATGTACTTCGTGCTGATCCTCGCCTTCACCTTCTTCTACGTGTACGTGGCCTTCGACCCGCACCAGCAGGCCGACATCATCCGTAAGCAGGGGGGGTTCATACCGGGCATCCGGCCGGGACCACCGACCGAGCGGTACTTCGCCCACATCCTCAACCGGATCACCGTGCCCGGCGCCCTGTTCCTCGGGCTGGTGGCCGTCATCCCGTCGGTGCTCATGGCCTTGTGGCACCTGAACAGGTTCCCCTTCTACGGGGTGACCTTGCTCATCTCGGTGGGCGTGGCCATCACAACGATGCGCCAGATCGACAGCCAGCTCATGATGCGCAACTACGAGGGCTTCCTCAAGTAGAGCCGTGGTACCCGGTGTCAGGCTCGTGGTCCTCGGCAAGCAAGGGGCCGGCAAGGGGACGCAGTGCGTGCGCCTCTCGCATCACTACGTCGTGCCCCACATCTCGACCGGCGACATGCTCCGGAGCGAGGTGAAGTCGAAGACCACGTTCGGGCTCCGGATGAAGGCGCTCATGGACGACGGGGAGCTGGTATCCGACGAGCTGATCATGGAGATGGTGGAGCACCGGCTGGCCGAGTCCGACACCCGGGCACGCGGCTTCCTCCTCGACGGCTGCCCCCGCACCATCTGGCAGGCCAAGGAGCTGGCCGAGCTGCTCAAGCCCGACCGCCTCGACGTCGTGCTCGACCTCGAGGTCCCGACGGCGGTGGTGCTGAAGCGACTGGCGTCGCGGCGGGTGTGCGTCGACTGCGGGACCAACTACTCGGTGGGCGCCCCGCCCAGCGTGAACTGGACCTGCGACGTCTGCGGCGGCGAGGTGGTCCAGCGCGAGGACGACACCGAGGAGGTCATCCGGCGACGGCTCGAGCTCTACGAGCGCCAGACCGCCCCGCTCGTCGAGTGGTACGAGGAGGGGGGGTTCCTCGTCTCGGTGAACGGCACCGGCGCTCCCGACGCCGTCTCCCGGCGGTGCGTGCAGGCGATCGAAGACCACCGGCGTGCCGGGTTGGCGGAGAGCGAGAGCGACTGATGCGGCGCAATGCTGGCGAGCTGACCAAGATGCGGCGGGCGGGACAGGTGGTGGCCGAGATGCACGAGGCCACCCGGGCGGCCGCTCGGCCCGGGGTGACCACGCGGGAACTCGACCAGGTCGCCCGGGAGGTGCTCGAGCGTCGGGGCGCCACGTCCAACTTCCTCGGCTACCACGGCTTCCCGGCGGTGATCTGCACCTCGCCCAACGACATGATCGTCCACGGCATCCCCGGGGGGTACCGCCTGGCGGAGGGCGACATCCTCTCCGTCGACTGCGGGGCGATCATCGACGGCTACCACGGTGATGCCGCCTTCACCATGGCGATCGGCGAGGTGGCGGCCGAGGCCTCCCGCCTGATCGAGGTGACCGAGCGGAGCCTGTGGGCGGGGATCGAGCAGCTCGAGGCCGGCAAGCGCCTCCACGAGGTGGGCCGGGCGGTCCAGGAGGTGGCCGAGGCGGCCGACTTCTCGGTCGTCCGGGAGTACGTCGGCCACGCCATCGGGACCGCCATGCACGAGCAGCCCCAGGTGCCCAACTACTGGCCGGGGTCGCCGGGTCCCACCCTCAAGACGGGGATGGTCTTCGCCGTCGAACCGATGGTGAACGCCGGCACGGCCGAGACGACGCTGCTCGAGGACGGCTGGAGCGTGGTCACGGCCGACGGAAGGCTCTCGGCCCACTTCGAGCACACCATCGCCGTCACCGACGACGGGCCGGAGGTCTTCACCGTCGCGGCGGGCTAGCGGCACCACCACGAGTGCGATAGACTTTCTGGTCGGCCCGTAGCCGGTTCCCCTCGCCCGGGGCCGGCCGGGGCAGTCGCCCGCCATCTTCGGCCTCGCGCCGACGGCGGCGCGGCCGCCGGCCACAGGACGAGTTCGAGGAGAGTCACCTGCCCAAGCCCAAGGAAGACGCCATCGTGCTGGAAGGCACGGTGGTGGAGCCGTTGCCCAATGCGATGTTCCGAGTCGAGCTGGAGAACGGCCACAAGGTACTGGCCCACAGCTCGGGGAAGATGCGGATGCACCGTATCCGCATCCTGCCTGGGGACAAGGTCCAGGTCGAGATCACGCCCTACGACCTAACGCGGGGGCGGATCACCTACCGGTACAAGTGAGCCGGCGGCAGGCAGTCGAGGCAGGGAAGGGAGAGCGACCGTGAAGGTACGACCGAGCGTCAAGCCGATCTGCGAGAAGTGCAAGGTCATCCGCCGGCACGGTCGCGTCGTGGTCATCTGCGACAACCCGCGCCACAAGCAGCGCCAGGGTTGACGGGGACCGGGAAGACGAGGAAGGAAGCGGAGCATGGCCAGAATCGCCGGTGTCGACGTCCCGCGTGAGAAGCGGTTGGAGGTGGCGCTGACCTACATCTTCGGAGTCGGCCCGACCCTGGCCCGAGGAATCTGCGAGCGGACCGGCGTCGATACGGACACCCGAGTGCGGGACCTCACCGACGAGGAGGTCACCCGCCTGCGCAACGACATCGACGCCCAGCTGCGTGTCGAGGGCGACCTGCGCCGGGACGTCGCCCAGGACATCAAGCGGAAGATGGAGATCAACTGCTACCAGGGTGTGCGCCACCGCAAGGGCTTGCCGGTCCACGGCCAGCGGACGCACACCAACGCCCGGACCCGCAAGGGGCCGAAGAAGACGGTGGCCGGGAAGAAGAAGGTGCGCAAGTAAGATGCCCAGGCCGACCAAGCAGCAGGGTGGTGCCCGACGGCCCCGCCGCCGTGAGCGCAAGAACGTGAACTACGGCGTGGCCCACATCAAGAGCTCGTTCAACAACACCATCGTCTCGATCGCCGACCCCGAGGGCAACGTCCTCGCATGGGCGTCCGCCGGCAACGTCGGCTTCAAGGGATCGCGCAAGTCGACCCCCTTCGCCGCCCAGCTGGCCGCCGAGGCGTGTGCCCGGCGAGCCATGGAGCACGGCGTCCGCAAGGTGGACGTCCTGGTGCGCGGCCCGGGCTCGGGCCGCGAGACCGCCATCCGGTCCCTCGCCGCCGTCGGCATCGAGGTGGTCGGCATCAAGGACGTGACCCCCATCCCGCACAACGGCTGCCGCCCCAAGAAGCGGCGCCGGGTCTGAGAGGAACGATGGCGCGCTACACGGGTCCCGTCTGCCGGCTCTGCCGGCGCGAGAGGACGAAGCTGTTCTTGAAGGGCGAGCGGTGCTACTCGCTCAAGTGCCCCGTCTCCGAGGCGGTCACCGACCGCCACAGCCGGGCCTACCCGCCGGGCGAGCACGGCCGGGACCGCATGCGGCAGGGGTCCGAGTACCTGGCCCAGCTGCGGGAGAAGCAGAAGGCCCGCCGGATCTACGGGATCTTCGAGAAGCAGTTCCGCAATCTCTACGAGGAGGCGGACCGCCAGCCCGGCATCACGGGTGAGATCCTCCTCCGCATGCTCGAGCTGCGGCTCGACAACGTCGCCTTCCGGGCCGGATGGGGTGCCAGCCGGGCTCAGGCCCGCCAGTTCGTGCGCCACGGCCACGTGCTGGTGAACGGCAAACGAGTGACCATCCCGAGCTACCGCGTCCGCAAGGGCGACAAGGTCACGCTCAAGGAGTCGTCCCGGGAGATCTTCGTCGTGCGCCGGAACATGGACACCCTCGACCGCCAGCGCCCACCGTGGCTCGAGAGCGGCGACAACGGGTTCACCGTCGAGGTGCTCAACCCGCCGCTGCGCGACCACATCGACGAGCCGGTGCAAGAGCAGCTCATCGTCGAGTTCTACTCCAAGTAGTCACGCCCCCGACCCCCACCGAGGAGCCACTTCCGATGCTCATCATCCAGCGACCGACCGTCGAGGTGCTCGACGAGGACGGGGGCGACCGCCAGCGCTTCGCCATCGGTCCGCTCGAGCCCGGCTTCGGCCACACCATGGGCAACTCGCTGCGCCGCACGCTGCTGTCCTCCATCCCCGGTGCGGCCGTCACCCAGGTGCGGTTCGACGAGGCCCTCCACGAGTTCGCCACCATCCCGGGGGTGAAGGAGGACGTCACCGACATCATCCTCAACTTGAAGGACCTGCTGGTACGGGTGGAGTCCGACGAGCCGGTGACCCTGCGCTTCGACAAGCGGGGCCCCGGCGACGCGGTGGCGGCCGACCTCCAGACCACGGCCGAGGTCGAGGTGCTCAACCCCGATCTCCACGTCGCCACCCTCAACGCCAAGGCGCACCTGGCCTTCGATGCCACCATCGAGCGCGGCCGGGGCTACGTGTCCGCCGATCGCAACAAGCGGTCGTCGACCATCGGGGTCATCCCGGTCGACTCGATCTTCTCGCCCGTGCGCCGGGTCACCTTCCAGGTGGAGCCGGTGCGGGTCGAGCAGTCCACCGACTTCGACCGCCTCGTCCTCGACGTGGAGACCGACGGCTCGATCACCCCGCGCGAGGCCGTCGCCTCGGCCGGTGACACCCTGCGGACCCTGGTCGGCTTGGTCGCCGACCTGGAGGAGGCCCCGCAGGGCCTCGAGCTGGGCGAGACCGGCAGCGTCTCGGGCGGTTCGCCCGACCTCGACCTGCGCATCGAGGAGCTCGACCTGTCGGAGCGGCCCCGCAACTGCCTCAAGCGGGCTCAGGTCAACACCATCGGCGAGCTGGTCGACCGCACCTACGACGACCTGCTGGCCATCACCAACTTCGGCCAGAAGTCGCTCGACGAGGTGGTCCAGCGCCTCGACGAGCGGGGGCTGTCGCTCCGGACCAAGGACTGAGGACCGAGATGCTAGGGACCCCCAAGCGCGGGCGCCGGCTCGGTGGCGACGCCGCCCATCAGAAGGCGATGCTGGGCAACCTGGTGGCGTCGCTGATCGCCGCCGAGTCGCTCGTCACGACCCAGACCAAGGCCACGCTGATGCGGCCGGTGGCCGAGAAGTGCATCACCGCCGCCCGCAAGGGCGGCGTGCACCAGCAGCGCCACGTCGTCGCGCTCATCCGGGACAAGGACATGGCCCACAAGCTCTTCGCCGAGATCGGGCCTCGCTACGCCGAACGCCCCGGCGGCTACACCCGGATCCTCAAGCTGGGCCCGCGGCCGGGCGACAACGCGCCGATGGCGCGCATCGAGCTCGTCTGAGCGACCGGATCGCCCGGTTGGACGAGACCGGCCCGCCCACGCGGCGCTGGCGCCTCCTCGTCGCCTACGACGGGAGCGGCTTCCGAGGGTTTGCCGCGCAGGTCGGCGCGGCGGTCCCCACCGTCGCCGGCGCGCTGGCCGGTGCCCTCGCCCGGACCGCCCGGTTGAACGGCCCACCGCAGCTCGTGTGCGCCGGTCGGACCGACGCCGGCGTCCACGCCCTAGGCCAGGTGGTGCACGTGGACCTGCCGGCCTCCTACGACGGCAACCTGGCCCACGCCTGCAACCGGCAGCTGGCCCCGGCCGTGGTGGTGCGCGACGCCGCCCCGGCGACCGAGGGGTTCGACGCCCGCCGCTCGGCCACCGCCCGCCACTACCGCTACCTCGTATGGAACGCCCCGACGGTCCATCCCCTCCAGGCGGCCAGCACCTGGCACGTGGCGCCGCCGCTGGATCTCCGGCCGATGGCCGCCGCCGCCGACTCCCTGATCGGCGAGCACGACTTCCGGGCCTTCTGCCGCCGGCCGCCGGGCACCGACGCCGCCCAGCCCATCCGCCGGCGGATCGCCGACGCCCGGTGGGCGTCGCACGCCGACCCCGACGTCCCCGACGGACGGGTCCTGCGCTTCGACGTCGTGGCCGGCTCCTTCTGCCACCAGATGGTCCGTTCGATCGTCGGTCTGCTGGTCGACGCCGGCCGGGGCCGGGCCAACGCCGCCACCGTCCTCGGTCTCCTCGCTGCGGGCAGCCGGTCGGGCGCCCCGCAGCCGGCGCCCCCGCACGGCCTGTGCCTGGTGGCGGTCGAGTACTGAACGCCGGCTTGCCGCCGTCCCCGCTGTCCCCCTATGCTGGCCAGTCGGCCCGTGAGCGTGCGGGTGACCCGCGTCTTCCCAGAGGAACCCTGTTGCGTACCTACTCTCCCAAAGCCAACGACGTCGAGCGTGCGTGGCACCTGGTGGACGCCGACGGTCTCGTGCTCGGCCGTATGGCCACCGAGGTCGCCCGGTTGCTGCGTGGCAAGCACCGCCCGACCTTCGCTCCCCACGTCGACACCGGCGACCATGTGGTGGTCGTCAACGCGGCCAAGGTCGTCCTGACCGCCGACAAGGCGGGCCAGAAGTACGCCTACCGGCACAGCGGGTACCCGGGAGGCCTGAAGCGGACGAGCTATGCCGAGCTGCTCGACCGCCGGCCCGAGGAGCTGGTCCGCCGAGCCGTCCGGGGCATGCTGCCCAAGGGCACCCTCGGCCGCCAGCAGCTGGCGAAGCTCAAGGTCCACGCCGGTGCTGACCATCCGCACGAGGCCCAGGACCCCCAGCCCCTCGATCTCGCCGACGCCAGGAGGGCGGGCTGATGCCGGCGCCGCTCTCCCAGACCACCGGCCGTCGCAAGGAGGCGGTCGCCCGGGTCCGGTTCCGCCCGGGCCAGGGGGCCATCACCGTCAACAAGCGGACGTTCGAGGCCTACTTCCCCTCGGCCACCCACCGGATGCTGGCCACCGAGCCGCTTCGGGTGACCAACAGCGCCGAGTCCTACGACATCGACGTCACCATAGACGGCGGCGGGATGTCCGGACAGGCCGGGGCGCTCCGCCTCGGCATCGCCCGCGCGCTGTGCGCTCTCGATCCCGAGCTGCGCACCTCCCTCAAGCGTGCCGGCCTCCTCACCCGTGACGCCCGGGAGAAGGAGAGCAAGAAGTACGGGCTGAAGAAGGCCCGCAAGGCGCCCCAGTACTCCAAGCGGTAGTGGGCCGGCCCCGCTTCGGCACCGACGGGGTCCGCGGGGTCGCCAACGCCGACCTCACCCCGGAGCTGGCCCTCGCCATCGGCCGTGCTGCGGCGCGCGTCCTTGGTGCACCGACCTTCCTCGTCGGGCGGGACACCCGGCGTTCGGGCACCCTCCTCCAGGCCGCCCTCGCCGCCGGGTTGGCGGCCGAGGGGGCCGACGTCCTCGACCTCGGCGTCCTGCCCACGGCCGGGGTGGCGCACTGCGCCGCCGACCGGTCGACGCCGGCGGCGATGGTCTCCGCCTCGCACAACCCATTCGCCGACAACGGGATCAAGCTGTTCGGCACGACCGGCACGAAGCTGGCCACCTCGACGGAAGGGGTCATCGAGGCCGAGCTCGACGTGCTGCTCGGTCGGTCCGGCGACGACACGAGGCCCGGCCCACGCCCGGCCCCCCGTCCCGAGACCGGCCCCGGTCTGGCTCCCGCCCGGCGGGGGCCGGTGGGCGCGTCGGTCGGCACCGTCGGTGC